>JAJYPZ010000188.1 GCA_021794855.1 Pseudomonadota bacterium
TCAGCCGACGGCGACGCACCCAGAGTTCGCAATATCGCAATATCAGCCTGTTTGTCTGTGACCACCATAACCAGGGTCGAGACGATATTGAACGCGGCGACTGCTACAATCAGCAGCAATATGACGAACATTACATGTTTTTCCATTTGGACCGCACGAAAAAAATTACTGTGCGACTGGGTCCAGTCGCGAACATAATAATCGCCTGCCAACGCTTTGCTCAATTGTTCGCTGACTTTTGGCGCCCGATACAAATCGTCCAGCTTCAGCCGTACGCCGGAAACCTTGTCGCCGGTTCTGAACAGTTTTTGTGCGTCCTGAAGAGCGATCAGCGCCAATCCGGAATCGTATTCGTACATGCCTATCCTGAAAATGCCGACAACGGTGAACTGTTTGAGCCGGGGAATCATTCCCGCGGGCGTAATTTGCCCCTGGGGCGTTATCAGCGTCAGCTTGTCGCCTACGCCTACTCCTAATGCATGCGCCAGATCGACGCCCAGAACGATACCCCAGCTTCCGGGACGCAAGGCCGACAGGCTTCCTTGCTGCATTTTTCGACCCAGATCGGCGACACGGTCTTCGTCCGACGGCAAAATACCCCTCACCACGGTGCCTTGAACCGCCGAATCGAAAGCCAGCAGCCCCTGACCTTCGACGTAGGGAGCCGCGGCTTCGACTTCCTTGACCTGCAGGCTGCGGGCGGCGACTTGCTGCCAATCCCCCAGCGTATTATCGAACCCGGTAATTTCTATGTGCGCGGCCACTCCCAGTATGCGATTGCGCAATTCGTCCTGGAACCCGTTCATCACCGACAGCACAACGATCAGCGCCGCAACGCCCAATGCGATGCCGAGCATGGAAATCATCGAAATAAATGAAATAAAATGATTGCGGCGTTTTGCGCGGGTATAGCGTAAACCTATAAATAATTCGTAGGGCTGCACTTCTGCTTCCTTTATTTCAATAATTGAGCCCCGACGCAGAATTTTTAAAGAGGTAAAGCGTCATTTAAGTACAGAGCGGTAACAATTTCGTATATATTTTCGTCATTTGTCGACCATTTCGCCTAGAATGAAGATAGTCGCATTCTACTTTATTTCTATCGACGATAGAAATTTGTACGATTAAACTTTGACCTTAACTAAAAAAACATTTACATTACGCGCTATGCGTTTAATTAAATATATACTTATCATTGCATTAGGATTGAACAGCATCCCCGTCAGGGCAGACGAAACGTCGAATCCTGCGCCCCCGACGCACGCCGAGCTCGCTATTTTTGCAATGGGACTAATCGGTTCCGTATATAAATTCGGCGGCGACGACCCCAACACCGGAATGGACTGCAGCGGATTTGTCCGCTATGTCTATCATGAAGTGGCAGGCGTGACACTGCCTCACAGCGCCGCTGCGATCAGTAAAATCAGCACCATCATTCATAAGGCGCAGCTTAAACCGGGCGATCTGGTTTTCTTTAAAACCATGAAAAAAGCGTTTTCGCACGTAGGCATTTATCTCGGCAATAATCGTTTTATCCATGCAGCCAGCAGCAAAAGCGGCGTCGTGATGATTTCCAGTCTGGATGATGCTTATTGGGCGCATAAATACGACGGTGCCCGCCGGCTGCTCGCTTCGCGTCCTGACGAGACCGTGCCCGAAGAATCGGTCGTCCATACCGGCTATATATATCCGCCTAGCCCCGAAACGCCTACAGTTCGCTGACAAGGCCAAAAGATCCAGTCGTTTCCGCATTCCCGACTGGGCGAATAATCGCCGGCGAATTTAGCATGACGAAGCCAACCATCTATCCTGTCTATCGCTTATAATCTCGCTTTTGCTTAATTTGCATTAGCCTATGTCCATCACTACCGAGATTTCTCGACGCCGCACTTTTGCCATAGTTTCCCATCCGGACGCGGGCAAAACCACGCTGACTGAAAAATTGCTCTGGTTCGGCGGCGCAGTCCAGATAGCCGGCGAAGTCCGCGCACGCAAAGCCAGCAGACATGCAACTTCCGACTGGATGGAGCTGGAAAAGCAGCGCGGCATTTCGGTCACTTCCTCCGTCATGCAATTCCCCTATCGCGACCACATCATAAACCTGCTCGATACACCCGGACACCAGGATTTTTCCGAAGATACCTATCGCACTTTGACAGCGGTCGATTCCGCTGTCATGGTCATCGATTCGGTCAACGGCGTCGAAGCGCAAACCATCAAACTGCTCAATGTTTGCCGTATGCGCGACACGCCGATAATCACCTTTATCAATAAACTCGACCGCGAAGGCCGCTCCCCGATCGACCTGCTCGACGAAATCGAGTCGGTATTGGGCATGCAATGCGCGCCCATGACCTGGCCGATCGGCATGGGTAAACGCTTTCGCGGGATTTATCATTTATACGACGACAATGTGCTGGCATTCGACCCCCAGGCCGAAAAAGGGACCGGAGAAATCATCGCAGGACTGGATAATCCGCGTCTCGACCAGTTCATCGGCGAACAGGCCGACGAATTGCGTGCCGAGATCGAACTGGTACGCGGCGCATCGCATACCTTTTCGCCCGAAGCTTATCTGGCAGGCAAACAGACGCCGGTATTGTTCGGTTCCGCAGTCAATAATTTCGGCGTGCAGATGATGCTCGACGCTCTGGTGGACCTGTCGCCGGCTCCTCTCGCCCGCCTCACCGAATCGCGCAAGATCGAACCTTCCGAACCAAAATTCACCGGCTTTGTGTTTAAAATCCAGGCCAATATGGATCCCAAACATCGCGACCGGATCGCTTTTCTGCGCGTCTGCTCAGGCCGCTTCGATCGCGGCATGAAAATCAGGCAGGTATCGAACGGCAAATTCATGGCGGTCAATAACGCCATTACATTCATGGCCCAGGATCGCAATACGGCGGACGAAGCGTATGCCGGCGATATTATCGGTATTCCCAACCACGGCACAATACGGCTAGGCGATACCTTTACGGAAAACGAGACGCTGAAATTCATCGGCATTCCTTCGTTTGCACCCGAGTTTTTTCGTAAGGCGCGAATCAAAAATCCGCTAAAAGTCAAACAATTGCAAAAAGGACTTCAGCAACTGGCGGAAGAAGGCGCTACGCAGCTTTTTCGCCCGATGTCATCGAACGACCTGATTCTGGGCGCCGTCGGCACGTTGCAATTCGACGTAGTGGCGCATCGCCTTGAATTCGAATACGGCGTCGATGTCGTATTCGAGGGCTGCGAATTCGCAACCGCCCGATGGCTGAGAGGGCCGGAAGCGGATCTCAGGCAATTGGTCGACAAATACGGTTTCAATGTTGCTCTGGATGGGGCAAACCAGTATGTTTATCTTGCGCCTAACCGGGTGAATTTATCCATGACGCAAGAACGCTTTCCCGAAATACGGTTTCTGGAAACCCGGGAAATTTATTGAATGTTGACGGTAAAGCACTATCTAAAAACCGGAATAACCTCGATACTGTCATGAATGGCGCATTTTCGAAAGCTGCTGTTGAACGTCTGATCAATTATGCTGAAAAAATTTAAATTTTTAAATTTTCTGGACACAAACAAGTCCGAAAGCTACCGGAATTTGCAAGCCATTCTGCCTGCACCCGACGCCTATATCGAAATTCGCATCAGCCGCAAACTGATTATTGCAATCGTTCTATCGATGCTGGTGCATATTCTGGCTCTGTATTTCTTTAACCATCAGACCAAACCAATTTCCGCCAGTGCGCTTAACGCACGAGACGACACGCTGAATGTGGAATTGACCCAGCCCGCGCCGACGAAAGCTGCTCCGCGGATTCCTTCCCCCCCTGCCCATGCCGTACCGCC
>JAJYPZ010000189.1 GCA_021794855.1 Pseudomonadota bacterium
ACAAATACGGTGAAGTCAGTCAGCTCAATACCCGCTATACTTTGCTGCGCGTACTGGACGGCACCGAAATCATCATTCCTAACGAAACGCTGATGACATCTACTGTCATCAACCATTCCTTCACAAAACGCGATGTCAGCGTCAAATTGCCGATCCAGGTCGGCTACGACAGCGATCTGGTACAAGTGCAGGAGATCATGAAATCGATCGCGCTCAAACATCCTCGCGTACTGAAAACAGACGGCTATACCGCATCGGCATTCCTGACGGATTTTGGCGACAGCGGCATCAACTTTGCCCTGACGGTCTGGATTGCCGACCCGGAAGAAGGACAGTCGGGGCTGGTCTCCGATCTTTATATGCAAATATGGGCCGCTTTCAAGCAAAACAATATTGAAATTCCCTATCCTCGTCGCGATATACAGATATTGAACGTTGCCGCCAAAGATATGCCCGTCACTTGACTTATGGTATAATTTGTGACGACAAAAAAATCGAGCCGATATCCGGCTATCAGTGAGCTGCCATTCGGCAGCTTGGTATCGTAAAAGGCGAACACATCATGACAGCAACACTCGCAACCGGTTTAATGGGACATCTTTCCTGGTGGGAATACGGTCTCGTAGCTTTAGCACTGACTCATATCACCATTGCCGCCGTAACCATTTATCTGCATCGCCATCAGGCGCACAGGGCGCTGGAATTGCATGCAATCCCCAGCCATTTTTTCCGTTTCTGGCTCTGGCTGACCACCGGCATGGTCACCAAGCAATGGGCGGCGATACACCGCAAGCACCACGCCAAATGTGAAACGGCGGAAGATCCTCACAGCCCCCAGGTACTCGGAATCAAAAAAGTATTCTTCGAAGGCGCCGAGTTGTATCGCGCCGCCTGCAAGGATCAGTCCATCATGGACAGATACGGTGCAGGAACTCCCGATGACTGGATAGAAAGGAATCTTTATACCCGTCATACCGGCAAGGGCATCTACCTGATGATGGCAATAAATCTGATCCTGTTCGGCCCGGTCGGCCTGACCATCTGGGCAATCCAGATGGCATGGATACCCGTTACGGCAGCAGGAATTGTCAACGGTGTTGGTCATTACTGGGGGTACCGCAACTTTGCCTGCGAAGATGCGAGCACCAACATCTCGCCCTGGGGCATACTTATCGGCGGCGAAGAACTGCACAACAATCATCACGCCTACGGCAGTTCGGCTAAACTCTCCAATAAATGGTACGAATTCGATATCGGCTGGCTCTATATCCGCACCATGGAAATTGCCGGATTGGCCAAAGTTAAAAAAATCGCTCCCATCGCCCGCTTCAATCTGGCCAAACCGGTTTGCGACCTCGAATTGCTGCAGGCAGTCATCACCCATCGTTACGATGTGCTTACGCGTTACGCCCGTTCGGTAAAAGCGACCTGCGCAATCGAGGTCGGCAAATTGCAAGCCTCCATACCGCACTTCGATGACCACGGCATGGTCAAAAAACTGAAGCACTGGCTGCATCTGGATGCGACCGAACTCGCCGACGCCGACAAGCTGAAACTGAGCGAAATGCTCAAACAGAGCCGCGAGCTGGATATTATTTACACCATGCGCCAGGATTTATCGGCATTGTGGTCGCGGTCCAACATGTCCAAAGAACAGTTGCTCAAACAATTGCAGGAATGGTGTTTACGCGCCGAATCAAGCGGAATCGAAGCATTGCAGACCTTTTCCCGAAAACTGCGCTGCTACGCCTGATACTTCATCTGACGTAATAACATGTGAACGGCGCTGGAATTTTCCGGCGCCGTTTTTCATTTACCAGAGCTTATCGCCTGTTTTCGCCCGGGCATACCAGCGATTTAACTCAATACCCTGCTTCGCATCGTCTCCGGCATACGCCGGCGCAAAGTCAGCACCGTCGATCGGGAGATAGGGACCGCGTTTCACCTCGAAAATAACGCCGCCGCTATCCAGCGATAGCACGCCATGCCAGATACCAGGCGGAGTCTCCTGCACGAAACAGTCCTCCCCCAGCGTTATGCGCTGCGTGACTATGCCTTCATCGTCGAATAACAATACGATAAACCGTCCCCGCAGCGCAGTCAGCAATTCCCAGGTCTGAAAATGCCGGTGCGGGCGTATGACCGTATCCGGCTCCATGGCGATCGCCAGACGCTGGACTGGATCGCTCAGTTCGCTGTGAAGATTGGCATTGGCCCGTAAACGGGAAGAATTTTTTGCTTGCGCCGTCAATTTATCCAGCGCGGTCGTGTCGAGTTGTTTCAAGATCATTCCTTACCCGGGTAAATTCTGGTCAGCAACGGCAACTCGTGCCGTCTTGCATTCGCGGCAAGAAAATCGCCGCGCAACATGAAATCGCCTCGGGCCGCCGATTCGGCGTTCAGTCCGGCCTGACATTCCGAAGGTTCTTCCATCAGCGCGGCAAACAACACTTCCAGTTCGCGGGGATCGATTTTCAATCTGCCGAATGGATGCCGGGCGTCAAGCGCTTGCCAAAACAGCCGGGCGTCCCAGTTGTGGCACTGGATGGCGGGATGCTGAAACCATGCAATCAATTTTTGTTCCAGTACAGGCATAAGTTTTCCAGTAAAATAAAAATGTTTACATTATACGACGAGCATACATGCGCTACTGGCTAATGAAATCCGAACCGTCCGACGTGAGTATAGACGATCTGGCGGAGTTCCCCAATCAAACTGTCGCCTGGTACGGCATACGCAATTATCAGGCGCGCAATTTCATGCGCGATCAAATGAACGTCGGCGATGCCGTGCTGTTTTATCATTCCAGCTGCCCTCATCCCGGGATTGCCGGTCTGGCAAAAGTCAGCCGTCTGGCGTATCCGGACGAGACCCAATTTGACCCGGCACATCGTTATTTCGACCCGAAGGCCAGCCGGGAAAATCCGCGCTGGGTCAATGTCGATGTCCAACTGACCGAAAAAACCCGGTTGATGCCTTTGCAGGAAATCCGCAGCTATCCCGAACTGGCTACGATGCGGATACTGCAGCGCGGTAATCGACTGTCGATCACCCCGGTCGATCCGCGCGAATACAACTTTATCGTCGGCAAATTATGATCAAGCTTTATCATCGCTGGTCGTCCATGTCGGCACAGCAGGTAAGACTTGCCCTCTCCTACAAGGAGGTCGAATTTTGCAGCCAGCCGCTGGCGCAGGACGACGACGAGATCTGGTTCGATCTCGGAGTCGCCCGCGCAGATCTGGCGCTAACGATACCCGGGCAACCCGTACAAATGTAGGCCTTGACCATCCTGACGAGACTCGACGGACAAACGAGCGGAAAACCGGTCTATACCGGCCTAGTCGAGCCGGAAGCGTGGCAGGCTTTATTAAAATGGCGCGACGCCAACCAAAATGTGCTGATGCGTTTATACGCACCGGTATTGCCCGCATTTATCGATATCGGCGCAAATGATGCCGATCTTGCGCGGTACAAGGCACGGGTAGACCACGTATACGGCATGAGCGTGGAAGCACTGTCCAACGACCGCTATGACGGCTTCAACCAGTTATACGCGCAATCGCATCTAGCCGGACTCGGCGCCCATCTCGCCAAACATAAATTTTATCTGAATGGCGTATTCAGCGCCTGCGACATAGTATTGGCCTGCGATTTATTTCCGTTACAATTACTGGACGGCGTCACTTTCCCCATCGACCTTATGTATTATATTAAACGTATCGAAGCAATGTGCCATAGCAGCCTGCGCGACGGTTTGATTACCCGCCATTAAATAAAGGAACGCAATTATGACATTTACAGAAT
>JAJYPZ010000190.1 GCA_021794855.1 Pseudomonadota bacterium
AACAGACAATAACAGGAACCCACTACGTATGAACGTTTTTTATGGCTGCACCGGACAAAGCGTTGATCCGGAAACCTGTCTGGATAAAATGGGAGGGAAGACGGCCGATCCCACCATGACTGCGCTCGCGACCCCTTACGGTTCCCTCGCAACGGCTCACGGCAATATTTGCAATGAATTCGAAATACTGGCAGCGATTACCGGAAACCCTCATTTTACGGACCCGCAACTGGCGGAACGAGCTCGCGATCTCGGTATCGTTGCAACGTTGATTCACGCTTATCTCGAGCATGGCATAGGGGTATTCAAACTTCTCGCCGGGCATTTTTCTGCGGCCATCATCGACGGGCGAACCTCTCAGACTTTACTTGCCACCGATCGTTCTGCCGTTCATCCGGTAGTCTATACCCTGACTAACGGACAACTGGTGTTCGGTTCCAGCCTGGATCTGGTCAAACGGCACCCCTCGGTAAAATCTAAAATCGATCCGCAAGCGATTTACGATTTTGTATTTTTTCATATGATCCCCTCCCCGGGCACCATTTACACGGATCATAATCGCTTGCTGCCGGGCCAGTATCTGCGCTATACCAACGGAAAAGCGGAAACCGGTTTTTATTGGGAATTGCAGTTTACGGAAAATACAAAACTCCCTTTCGAAGAGCTTAAAGAAACGTTTCTTGACACGGTAAAACAGGCGGTACAGGACGCCGCGGTCAGCAAGCGGACAGGCGCTTTTTTAAGCGGGGGCACCGACAGTTCCACCATTTCAGGAATGCTGGGCATCGTGACCGGAAAACCGGCCGAAACCTATTCCATCGGGTTCGAGGCGGAAGGTTATGACGAAATGGAGTATGCCCGTATCGCAGCTCATCATTTCGGCACGCATCATCATGAATACTATGTGACTCCCGATGACGTTGCCCGGTCCATACCTTTGATTGCCGCCGCCTACGACCAACCTTTCGGGAATTCTTCCGCCGTTCCCAGCTATTATTGTGCCAAATTTGCCAAAGCCGACGGAATCGAGTTATTGCTGGGCGGAGACGGGGGAGACGAACTGTTCGGCGGCAATACCCGTTACGCGAAACAGAAAATTTTTTCCCTTTACGAAGCCGTGCCGGAATCGCTGCGGCGTATAGCCATCGAACCTTTAGCCTTCGGCATTCCCGGCGGGAATGCCTTTATGCCTCTGCGCAAATTGCGCAGTTATATCGAACAGGCTTCCGTACCGCTCCCCGCTCGGCTCGAAACGTATAACCTTCTCAATCGCTTAGGCGCCGCCAATGTATTCACGGCCGAATTTCTAGCGACGATCAACATCGAACATCCGTTTACATTAATGAATTCGATCTACCAGGGCGCCCATGCCAAAACGCAAATCAATCGCTTACTGGCGCTCGATATCAAGTTTACCCTGGCTGACAACGATCTACCCAAAGTTACCCAGACCTGCAATCTCTCGGGCGTCAACGCAGGCTTTCCTTTGCTCGATGATAACGTTGTGGCATTTTCAGCCGCTCTGGCGCCTGAGCTTAAACTCAAAGGAACTAGACTGCGCTATTTTTTCAAGGAAGCATTGCGCGGTTTTTTACCTGATGCCATCCTCACCAAAAGCAAACATGGTTTCGGCCTGCCGTTCGGCGAATGGCTAAGAAATAATGAAGCACTGCAAACCCTTTCTTATGACAGCCTTGAGTCATTGAAAGGACGCGGTATCATACAGGCCGGATTTATCGATGAATTACGCAAGCTGCATCAAATTCATTCCGGTTATTACGGCACGATGATCTGGGTATTGATGATGCTGGAACAATGGTTCCGAGCACATCAGGACATCGACTAGGCCAGACTGCCGATATACCAATTTGCCGCTTTTTCCATCCCGGTACGGACAGAATACTGGGGCTTGTATCCGATCAGGCGATGTGCCTTACTGATATCCGCCAGAGAATAACGTACGTCTCCGGCACGGAAATCGCGATATACCGGCTCTTGGAGGCTTATACCCGCAGCCTTTTCCGTCAGCTGGTCGCGTATCAGATAAAATAACTGGTTAAGAGTAGTGATCTCGCCGAACGCCACATTGTAAATTTCGCCGAGAGCCTGCTCATTTCTGGCGCATGCGGCGAGTATGTTAGCCTGTACCGCATTGTCCACATAACAAAAATCCCTGCTGGTTTCGCCGTCTCCGTTGATATAAACCGGCTCGCCATGCAACATGCTGGCAAACCATTTCGGCACCACAGCCGCATACGCGCCATTGGGATTCTGCCTGGGGCCGAATACATTGAAATACCGTAATCCAGTCGCTTTGAAACCGTATGTACGCGCAAATACGTCGGCATACAATTCATTAACGAATTTAGTGACCGCATACGGAGATAATGGACGGCCTATGGTCTCCTCCACTTTAGGCAAGCCGGGATGATCGCCGTAGGTCGAACTCGATGCCGCATAGACAAAGCGCTTGACCTGGGCATCGCGGGCTGCCACCAGCATATTCAGAAATCCTGAAATATTATTGGCATTGGTCAGTATGGGATCGACGATAGAACGGGGGACGCTACCCAAAGCGGCCTGGTGCAACACATAATCGACTCCGGCACAGGCGCGTCTGCAATCGTCAAGATTGCAGATATCCCCTTTAATGAAATTAAAACGTTGCCATTGGGATTCCGTCACCAGCGTTTTTACTTCGTCCAGATTGCGGCCATCCTCGGTAGACAAATTATCCAGGCCGACTACAGTCTGATTCAGGCTTAATAAGGTTTCAAGCAAATTAGACCCGATAAATCCTGCAACGCCCGTTATCATCCAGATTTTTGGTGATGCCAATAAATCTTTTTTTATAATTTCGTATTCTATTGTCATCCCATCATTCCAGTCATTGATATTGTATTCACGCCAAGGTCGAAAATCAGCTCACAGACGCCAGGAACGGATTCCGTGTTCTTTCAGGGCGACCGAATTGAATATTCCTTTCACGTCTATCACGACCGGATTTTTCTCCATCAACGCCAAAAAGCTTTCCGGCGTGAATTCACGATATTGTGCGTGGGAAACCGCGGCTACCACTGCCGCAGCCGGTTTCAGGTCAGCAAAGGGCGTCAACGAAATTCCGTATTCATGTTCGGCTTCGGTCGAATCGGCCAAAGGATCGTGCACTTGCACATTGATACCATAATCTTTCAGTTCGCGGATAATATCAATGACCTTCGAATTGCGCAAATCAGGGCAATCTTCCTTGAAAGTCAAACCCAGCACCGTTACTGTGCAACCATGGATTCCATGTCCGGCACGTATCATTTCTTTCACCGTGCGTTGCGCGACAAATTTGCCCATACCGTCGTTAATGCGGCGTCCGGCAAGAATGACCTGCGGAATATAGCCCAGTTTTTCCGCTTTATGAGTCAAATAATACGGATCGACTCCGATACAATGGCCGCCTACCAGACCCGGCTTGAATTTAAGAAAATTCCACTTGGTTCCGGCCGCTTCCAGCACCTCGTTGGTATCGATACCCATGCGGTCAAAAATAAGAGCCAATTCGTTCATCAGAGCGATGTTCAGATCGCGCTGGGTATTTTCGATCACTTTTGCAGCTTCCGCCACCTTGATCGATGCGGCGCGATGCACGCCGGCCGTCACCACGGATTCGTATACCTGAGCGACAGTTTCGCAAGAATCGGCATCTTGACCGGATACCACTTTTTTGATCTTGGTAAAAGTATGTTCCTTGTCACCCGGATTGATCCGCTCCGGACTATATCCGACTTTG
>JAJYPZ010000191.1 GCA_021794855.1 Pseudomonadota bacterium
CAAGACTCCGGTATCCATCGATCAAATGAATCAAGTCATTGCGGCTTACTAATTCGTTTTGCCCTCTATCCGCTTACTCCCCGATCTGCTGATCAGCCAGATCGCCGCCGGCGAAGTCGTGGAACGCCCGGCCGCGGCGCTGAAAGAATTGCTGGAGAATTGCCTGGATGCGGGCGCAACGGAGATACGCGTGCATCTGGAACAAGGCGGCATGCAATTGATCCGCGTCGCCGATAACGGGACCGGCATAGAGCAAACCCAGTTGCAACTGGCTCTGGCGCGCCACGCCACCAGCAAGATCGGCAGTCTGGAAGATCTGGAATGCGTCGCCAGCCTGGGTTTTCGCGGCGAAGCGCTGGCCAGTATCGCAGCGATAGCGCGCGTCAGGCTGATCAGCCGCACCGCTGCTGCGGCGCATGCGGTCGAGATACGCGCCGAGGGGTCCGCAATCGGCGCATTGCAGCCCGCCACCTTGCAGACCGGCACGACGATCGAAGTTCGCGATCTCTATTTCAATACTCCGGCGCGGCGCAAATTCCTCAAATCCGCCGCCACCGAATACGCGCATTGCGACGAAGCGTTCCGCCGCATTGCGCTGGCGCGGCCGGACGTCGCCTTCAGCCTGTTTCATAACGATCGCTCGCAGCAGCAATTGCCCGTACAGCCTCTGTCCGAACGCATCACTGCATTGCTGGGGGATGAATTTTCGCAGGCGGCGGTCGAAATCGCCGAAACGTCGCCGGTGCTCAGCGTAGCCGGTTTAAGTACGCTGCCCGCCTATTCGCGGGCGAGCCGGGACGCTCAGTATATTTTCGTCAACGGCCGCTTCGTTCGCGACAAGCTATTAAGCCACGCGTTGCGCCAGGCCTACCACGACGTTTTGCATCACGACCGGCATCCGGCATACTGCCTGTTTATTACGCTGGCGCCGACGGCTGTGGACGTCAATGTCCATCCGGCCAAAACCGAAGTACGCTTTCATGACGGTCGCGCCGTGCATCAATTTTTATATCATGCGGTGAATAAGGCCTTATCCGCCCGCGGCGGCGAAAACCCCGGCGTACACGCGCCCTGGCCGGAGCCGGCCGCATCGACGCCAACCGGCAAGCTGCCGGACACTTATCGTCAGCCCTATCAAACGAGTTTGAATCACCGAGTTGATCACGGCATCGCTCAACCCGCCAATTATTATGAAATCGTAACCCGCGAGACACCCGCTCCCGCGAGAATTGACGGCGGCAGCGCCGCGACCGGGACCGATCATCCTCTGGGATATGCAATAGGACAAATTCACGGCGTGTACATACTGGCGCAGAATCAGGCCGGCCTGATACTGGTGGATATGCACGCGGCGCACGAGCGCGTCATGTACGAAAAATTCAAAACAGCCTGGGATAAACGTCTGCTCGCCAGCCAGCCTTTGCTGATTCCCGTCACGATCCAGGCTGATGCAATCGATGTCGCCGCCGTCCTGGAGCACGCCGCCATCCTCGAAGAAATCGGTTTCAGCATCACCGCGCTCTCACCGACCAGCCTGGCCGTACGCGCGGTACCGCAGCTGTTGCAGCATGCCGATGCCGGCCGGCTGGCGCGCGACGTACTGGGCGAACTGCGCCAGTCGGGCGGCAGCCACACCTTAACCGAATACCGCAACGCGCTGCTGGGTACGCTGGCCTGCCACAGCGCGGTGCGCGCCAACCGGCAGCTCACCGTCGCCGAAATGAACGCTCTGCTGCGCGACATGGAAAACACTGAACGCGCCGATCAGTGCAATCACGGGCGGCCGACCTGGTTTCAGATCAGTATGGCCGAACTCGATAAAATGTTCATGCGCGGCAAATAAGCGTGGCAGAACACGGAGTTTTCAATCGAAATCCGGTATAGCTTCACAGTTCTGTTATAATGCGGCTCTCCGTCATGCGTATTCCAGTCCTCGCCTGACGCGACCGGTTTTATTCTTTGTCTTTCTGCCTGCCATGGACTGGTGTTGCCTTAATCGTAACAACAGGCCGACCTATTTTCAGGAAATTTATGTCTTTTGCTACTATCGGCTTATCTCCGGCCATCGTTCGCGCCGTTACCGAACGCGGTTACACTGAACCAACTCCCATTCAGGCTCAAGCTATTCCAGTTATTTTAGCCGGCACCGATCTGTTAGGCGGCGCGCAAACGGGAACCGGCAAAACCGCCGGTTTCGTTTTACCTATTTTGCATCTGCTCTCGCAGCGCCCTGCTGCCACCGCGACAGCCGGCCGTTCGCCGATACGCGCCCTGATTTTAACGCCGACGCGCGAACTCGCGGCTCAGGTCGAAGAAAGCGTACGCGAATACGGCAAGCATTTGCCGCTCAAATCCATGATGATGTACGGCGGCGTCAATATCAATCCGCAGATCCAGAAGCTGCGCGGCCAGGTCGATATTCTGGTCGCAACGCCGGGCCGTCTGCTCGATCACGCGCAGCAAAGAACGGTAGACCTGTCGCAAATCGAAATCCTGGTGCTGGACGAAGCCGATCGCATGCTCGACATGGGTTTTATTCGCGACATCAAAAAAATCATGGCCATGCTGCCGAAAAAACGCCAAACCCTGCTTTTCTCGGCCACGTTCTCGAACGAAATAAAAACGCTGGCGGACAGCCTGCTCATCAGCCCGGTCACGGTCGAAGTCGCTAAACGCAACGCCACCAACGAATTGATCGCGCAAAAAGCCTACGCCGTCGACCGTGAACGCAAACGCGAATTGCTCACGCATCTGATCAAGGAAAACAACTGGTTTCAGGTACTGGTGTTCACCCGCACCAAGCACGCCGCCAACCGGCTGGCCGAAAATCTGGACAAGGACGGTATACCGGCCATGGCGATACACGGCAACAAAAGCCAGGCCGCCCGCACCAAGGCATTGAAAACGTTCAAGGACGGTACCTTGCAGGTACTGGTCGCCACCGACATCGCCGCGCGCGGTATCGACATCAGCGAATTGCCCCATGTGGTCAATTTCGAATTGCCCAATGTGGCGGAAGATTACGTGCACCGCATCGGCCGTACCGGTCGCGCGGGCAGTCTGGGCGAAGCCACTTCGCTGGTATGCGTAGACGAACTCAAACTGCTGACCGCTATCGAACGCCTGACCAAAAGCCAGATTGCGATGGAAACCCTGCCGGGATTCGAGGTCGATCCGCGCATCAAGGCGGAACCGATCCTGCAACGCAGCCAGCCCGGCGGCAATTCCGGCAGACAGGCGAGACCGCCTGCCAAACCCGGAAGCCGGCCTGCCGGACACGATTATGCGCGCGTTCCGCCAGCCCATCGAAGCGGCGGACGCGGACGCTGACGCAGTTCGACGACATTGCTTTACTGATCCGTAACGACAGGCTGTTCCTGCATGTATGTACGCCCTAACTACCGCATCGCTCTTGCATTTATTCACGATATAAGTGCAGCGGCTATCGGCTGGCTGCTGGCGTACTGGCTGCGGTTCAATTTGAGCATACCGCCCGAATACATGCCGAGCGCCTTGAGCACCCTGATATGGGTGGTGCCGGTACAGAGCATGGCGTTCTGGCGCTTCGGACTGTACCGCGGCATCTGGCGCTTCGCCAGCCTGCCCGATCTGCGCCGCATCCTGACCGCAGTAGGGCTTTCAGCCCTGCTCATTCCGCTGATAGTAATCATGTTCCGGATTCATGCCGTCGTGCCGCGCTCGGTACTGATACTGGATCCGGTGTTATTATTGCTGATCATGGGCGGCAGCCGGCTCTTTTATCGGGCCTGGAAAGAAC
>JAJYPZ010000192.1 GCA_021794855.1 Pseudomonadota bacterium
TGACGAGCATACCGATCGCAGCGCGCATGCCGCAACTGACGGCCGCCTCCGCTACGGCTTCCGGAAAAAAATACATGTCGTTAAAACAGGTAATGCCGCCTTTCAACATTTCCGCACAGGCGAGACGGGCGCCGTCGCGCACGAATTCCGGCGAAACGTGCCGGGTTTCGGCCGGCCAGATATGTCCTTTCAGCCATTCCATCAGCGGACGATCATCGGCATACCCGCGCAGCAGATTCATGGCGGCATGCGTATGCAGATTGATCAGCCCGGGAATCAGGGCATGGTCGGGCAGTTTTAAGTAATGCGTGGCTACAAACTGTAAGCGGGCCTGGGCGGTCGGGAGGATCGCTACGATACGTCCGTTGGCGATGGCAATGCTGTGGTCCGTTAAAACCGTTTCCGCAGGTTCTACAGGAATGATCCAGCGGGCTTCGATGAGTGTGTCGATAGCGTGGGCAATGGTCATGAGTCGATAAACTAAATATGCGGTACCTAAAGATCGGCTGTCAGTGCCCGTGTACGTTTTCCGTTATTGCAAACAGTCAAGCGTCCGGACATTGTTGCACAGAACTGCAGAGAGGTAAATTATGGGGCTGGACAACTTGAAATGTACGGCAAAAATAAACCGATCGGATTGCCGCCAAATCGTACATCATATCGTATCGACTTTAAAACGTGCCGACAAAAGAATCTGGAAGCGATTTGTCATAAACACATAACTTGCGGGTAATTTTTATGCAATCTGATTTGGCTAAGATAACGCAAGGATTTCAAATGCGAGACCTGCTGAAAAGAAGGTTTTTGCAATGCCGCTTAACCAGCTGGAGGTACTGTATGACCAGAATATTCCGTCTTCGATTGACAGCGATAATAACCGTACTTCCTTTTGTCTTGCAGGGATGCATTGTGGATACGCCCCAGAATGCGCTTGTTACTGCTACGCCGATCAAGCATCTGGTGGTTATCTACAATGAAAACGTTTCGTTCGATCATTATTTTGCGACGTATCCGAGTGCCACCAACCCTGCCGGAGAACCGGCTTTTACCGCGGCAGCCGGTACCCCCACGCCGAATAACCTGGTGAGCGCCAATCTGCTCACCAATAATCCCAATTACACCAATTCCGCCAACGGCGCAGGTGCGGCCAATCCCTTCCGGCTCGATCCGACCCAGGCGGCCACGGCCGACCAGAACCACGCCTATACGGCCGAACAGCAGGCTTACGACAACGGCTTGCTCGACCTGTTTCCGAAATATACCGGTGCCGCCACGACGGGCGGCGTAGGCGCTTTCGGCACCACCGGACAGGTAATGGGTTACTATGACGGCAATACCGTCACGGCGCTGTGGAATTACGCGCAGCATTTTGCGATGAGCGACAATGCGTTTACCGATGACTACGGCCCCTCTACGCCCGGAGCGCTGGAGGTCGTCGGCGACCAGACCAATGGCATGCAGATCGTCGCCAGCAACAAAGCGCCGTTTACGCTGTCTGCTTATTCTTATTACATTAATGACGGGCAGGGCGGCTATACGCTGATCAATGACGTCGATCCGGGCCACGATTCATGCTCGAATGCCAGCAATCAGGTCATGATGAGCGGCAAAAACATTGGCGAGTTGCTTAATGCCAAAGGTATCACCTGGGGCGGATTCATGGGCGGTTTCAATCTCCAGACTACGAATGCCAACGGAACTACCGGCTGTAATCGCAGCACGTATTCCGATGTGGTGCGAGGTAATATCACCGACTATATCCCGCATCACAACTGGTTCCAGTACGACAGCAAGACAGCAAACCCGACGCACATGCGGCCCAGCAGCGTTGCAGCCATCGGCTATTCTTTGGAAGCCGACGGCACTACGCCGGAACCGGCGAATCATCAATACGGCATGAACGATTTTTTTGCGGCGGTCGAGGCGGGCAATTTTCCTTCGGTGAGTTTTCTGAAGGCGCCGGCTTATCAGGATAGTCATGCCGGCTATTCCGATCCGCTGGACGAGCAGGCTTTCGTCACCAAGATCGTGAATTTCCTCCAGCAGCAACCGGACTGGAAAAACACGGTCGTGATCGTTACGTACGACGATTCCGACGGCTGGTACGATCATGCTTACGCAACTACGACCAGTTTTTCGTACGACCCTCAGGCCGACCAGCTCAATGGCGCAGGGTTGTGCGGAACGGGAAGCGCTACCCAACCGCAGTTGCCGGGAGTGAAGGGATTGCCGGTCAATGGCCGATGCGGACCGGGTACGCGTATTCCGCTCATCGTAATATCGCCCTGGGCCAAGCGGAATTATGTCAGTCACGTACAGATTTCCTTGTCTTCCGTAGCGCGTTTCATTGAGGACAACTGGCTGGGCGGTCAGCGGTTGGGCGACGGTTCATGGGATGCGACCGCGGGTTCGATGATGGATCTGTTCGATTTTTCCGGTAACGGTAAACACCCTCCGTTGTATCTGGATCCTAACCTGGGCACGGTATTGAATGCGCCGCCTGCCGGAAGCGCTATGCCCATATCCCAGTGATGCGTCGGCGTAACGTCTTGATGGCGGTGGTGTTGTTTGTCCTCGCCGCAGCCGTCTGGAAAGTAGCGCATAGTCCCATTCCTCTGCAAGACTGGCTTAGCCAGCCGCAAAGGAGCTGGATGCTCGCGCAGGGAGCGAACCCGGATGTTGTACCCATACGTCTGCCAGACGTTAAGCCGCGTAGCGCGGTAGCGGAATTGGGACGTAAACTGTTTTTCGACCCGCTCCTTTCCGGGTCGGGCAAATTGTCCTGCGCTTCCTGTCATGATCCGGCGCATGCCTATGCGCCGGATAACCGTCTTTCCGTACAATTGGGTGGCGGCGATATGCATCGGGCTGGCGTGCGTGCCGTTCCTTCATTGGCATATTTATATCGGCAGCCTAACTTCAGTATCGGTCCCGACGATCCGGAAAATGAATCGGTTAACCTGCAACAGCAGGCGGCTTTGGGAATCCAGGCGCCGCGTGCGCGGAAAATGGCACCCGATACGCAAGCCGCAGCCAGTAATCTGGTACCTAAAGGTGGGTTGTTCTGGGATGGTCGCGTGAATACGTTGCAGCAACAGGCTGGCGGTCCGCTGTTTAATCCGCTGGAGATGGATGGCGGTACACCAGCTATTCTTGTAATCAAGCTGGAACAAGCTGCTTACGCCCATGATTTCGTGCAACTGTTTGGACCCGGCGTGTTTCGCGACCCGACATTGGCAGTTGCGGAAGCCTTGTTCGCGCTCTCGCGTTTTCAGCTCGAAGACCCGAGCTTTCGGCCGTTCAGCAGTAAATACGACGCATGGCTGCAAGGTCGCGCGCGTTTTACGCCGGCGGAATTACGCGGTTATCTGGCCTTCAACGATCCGCACAAAGGCAATTGCGCCGCCTGCCACCTCGATCGCGTTACGCGCGACGGCTTGCCGCCGCTATTTACCGACATGGAGTACGAGGCGCTGGGCGCGCCGCGCAATGCGGAAATTCCCGCCAACCTGGACCCGCATTATTTCGACCTGGGTCTTTGCGGGCCTTATCGCACCGATCTCAAACAGCAAACGCACTATTGCGGCATGTTCCTGACGCCTACGCTGCGCAATGCGGCTACGCGGCACGCTTTTTTTCATAACGGCGCTTATCATACGCTCGCTCAAGTGCTGGATTTTTATGCCTTGCGCGATACGGAGCCGGAAAAGATTTATGGCAAAGGAATCGATGGCAAGACGGAAAAGTTCAAC
>JAJYPZ010000193.1 GCA_021794855.1 Pseudomonadota bacterium
GGGTCGCCACCCGGACAGCTTGATCATGCCTGCCGCCAGATTCTCGTTGATCGGCGCGGCTCCCGCCTGTACCCGCAAGCCGCGCTTGAACAGCGAAGCCCCCGATGTATCCAGATATAGCGTGCATACAGTCGCCGTCAGAAAAGCGTGGATGCGGATATCCGGCTCTCGGATATCGACGTCGGGACGTTTGCCGCAGGCGTCGCGAAACCGGTCGCACACCGCGTCCTTGATGCGCAGAGTAGCGAACTCAAGGCTGGTCAGCGGCGATTTCTGCGCCGTCATTTTGACCACGATAGTACGCTCGACGCCGAACAGCGACGGCCAGTCCAGCGACAGGGCGCCCTGATAAATATCTTCCTCGTTATCGTATTCGCCGCCGCCGATCCGCCACAGCACGCGACTGGCGAGGCGCGAGTGCAAATTGACCCGGTAGCATAATTCGAATTCGCCGGAAAACGCCACGCCTCCGTAAGTCGGCGCCAGACTCTCCGCGCCCTGCGCACGCAATTCGTCCGCCAGTAAAGCCTCCAGTCCGCGGGGGCAGGTGGCGAAAAATTTCTCTGATTTTGTGCTCATGCAAACTCCGGTTTCACTACGACAAGTATTACGACTACGAATAAAATCAATACCGGCAATTCATTAAACCAGCGATAAAATACGTGACTATAGGCATTTTTATCCTGTGCGAACAGGGCGACCAGATGGCCGCAATACAGATGATAGGCGACCAGCACCGCAACCAGCGCCAGCTTGATATCGAGCCAGATGCCGGCATAACCGTAACCGAGCCAGAGCCAGCTGCCGAACAGCAGCGCCAGTACGCCCAACGGGGTCATAAAGCGGTACAATTTACGTTCCATCAACTTGAATTGCGCGATGGTTGCGGCATCGCGCACCATCGCATGATTCACAAACAATCGCGGCAAATAAAACAATCCGGCAAACCAGCTCACCACAAAAATGATATGCAATGCCTTAATCCACAACACTATCCCACCTCCGCATGATTAAACGATTTATGGATCATCCCTGGCGCAGGAAACTGACGCCCTCTCCATTCACCCTGATTTTACTGGGATTGATCGTGTATTTCTGGTTTCGTCCGCCGGCATGGATCAGCGACGAGCATCGTCCGGTCGCCAATGTCGCGGTGCAATTAAACGACGGGCATACCGTTCGCCTCGCCTCGCTGCGCGGCAAAGTAGTCGTCGTGTCGTTCTGGGCGACCTGGTGTCCGTATTGCCGTCACGAACTCCCGTCCCTGCAGTCATTCTACAGCGACTGGCGCGGTAAGGGCGTACAGGTTCTGGCATTATCCATCGAAGACGATCCGACGCCGGTAGCGCAATTCATGCGGAAAAACGCATACACCTTTCCGGCCGGACTGGCCGACGCTACGGTACAACAGGCATTCGGCGGCATCAAAAGAGTCCCGGTATCGTTCATTATCGATAAACGCGGTGCGATCCGCTACAAAATCAGCGGACAGATTTATTACGGACGATTGAGCAAACTGGTTACCCCTCTGCTGCAGGAATAAGCGCTGCGAGATTCTCCCGATAAGCGCTCATTTCGAGCTTGTAATGGATATAATCCATTTCCAGGCTGCGATAGCCTAAACGGGTAATTATGGCGGAAATCTGGCCCCGCTGATACGCCAGATAGGTCATCATATGCGTCAGCACATCCCGCACCCAAAGACTCTGCGTCGAATCGGGGGTCGAAGGATAACTTACCTGCCGTTCAAAAAACGCATCGTCGCAATGTTCCAGCCAGAGCTGTAAAATACGGGCCTGTTC
Organism: Pseudomonadota bacterium; assembly: GCA_021794855.1. The sequence goes on from JAJYPZ010000193.1 coordinate 1,803, forward strand.
CTGCGTGATCTCGATCAGGCGGTTCCAGTCGGAAACTCCGCCGGGCTGCGTTGCCGCATCGTTTCCCACGCACAATCGCGCAAACCAGATACGGCTCTCCGCCAGCATTTGTTCCACCGTACCGTAAATGCTGCCGTGAGACAGTCCTTGCATGCTGCTCAGCAATTCGGCGTCCAGCGCCCCCAGTGCGGCAAACAATCGGTCGTTTGCCCATAGTTGATAATCGGCCTGCACCGTAAAATAGCTTTTCCAGGAATACGGAAGGCTACTTTTCATGTCTGGCTGTCCTCTTTACTCAAGCGCCGTTGCAATTTAGCAAAATCCGGATCGCCTATGGTCTGCTCGACGATGTGACCGTCCGGCGCAATCAGAAACGAGGTCGGCGTGAGCTTGATGTCGCCGAAAGCATGAGCGATGGCGCCGCTGCTATCGTATACGACCGGAAAGGGTAATTTGCGGTCGGCAGCAAACCGCCGGATCTGCTCCGCATCGTCGTAATTCATGGCGACCGCCAGCAAGTCGAATCCCTGGGCATGATTACGTTCGTAAAGCTCGACCAGTTTAGGCATTTCCTCTACGCAACCGGGACAACTGGTCGCCCAGAAATCGATCAGCACGGTCCGTCCGTGCAACTGGCTCAGGTTTATCGACTTTCCACTCAAATCGGTCAACGTAACCGCAGGCGCGGAATTTTTTTGCGTCAAGCCGAAATACAAGGCCACAATCAGTATTATGCCGAGCGCGGCGAACAAAAATGTCCTATGATATTGTCTCTTCTCCATACATTAACCCTCAAGGAATTCAGCATGCGCAGAATTGTCATCCTTTTTGCGACGCTTGTCATCAGTATCGGCAGTTATGCAGGAACTTTAAATAATATTAGCAACGCACAAGCCGATCAAGGGTTGAAACAGGCGCTCGAACAAGGAGCAACCGCTGCCGTCACCCAATTAAGCCAACCGAACGGTTTCCTCGATAACCCCGAGGTAAAAATCCCCTTGCCGCCAAAAATGCAGAAACTGGCGAGCATTATGCGTACTTTCGGACAGGGGCAAGCCTTCGACCAGCTCGATGTCACCATCAACCGGGCAGCCGCTGCCTCGGTGCCTGCCGCCAAAAAGCTGCTGATCGATGCCGTCAGGCAAATGAGCCTGTCGGATGCCAAACAAATATTAACCGGCGGCAATACGGCAGGCACGGAATATTTCCGGCAACATTCAGAAGCGCAATTGCAGCAAACCTTTTTGCCGATAGTCAGCAGTTATACCGATAAACTGGGCCTTGCCCAGCAATACGATCGCCTGGCCGGACAGGCCGCGCAATTCGGCCTGGTCAGCCGGCAGGACTCCAGTATAGAAAGCTACGTAACACAAAAAACGCTGGATGCCTTGTATCGGATCATCGGCGATCAGGAACAAGCCTTGCGCGCCGATCCGATAGGCTACACCAGCCATATTGCCAGCCAGTACGGTCGCAGCTTGCTGCAACGCGTGTTCGGAGCCTTGCAATAATGGCGCATATTCTGTTTATCCTCGGCGCGACCGATACGCTGCAACCGACCAACGGCGTATCTACGACCACCGGCTTTTGTCCGCAGGAATTCGTGCCGGCACATCATCTTTTTCTGGAACATGGGCACCAGATCAGCGTCGCCTCAAACAAGGGGAAACCGGTGGTTCCAGACGAACGCTGCTTCTCTCCTGACCTGCATAATCACGATACCGGCCGTATCCTCAATCTGCGGGAACAACTGGACGAAATCGAAACCTGGCGCAAGCCGCTGTCGCTGGAACGGCTCGCCCTGAGCAGCACCAAGTACGACGCCGTTTTTTTCCCCGGCGGATACGTCCCCATGCCCGATCTCGCCAGTTCGGAAGCGGCCGGCAATCTGGTCAAACGCACCTTGTCTAATCGCGGCTTGATCGGGGCGGTGGGTCATTGCGCAGCAGG
>JAJYPZ010000194.1 GCA_021794855.1 Pseudomonadota bacterium
CGATATAAAAGTTAAAGCGAAATAGGATCGATTTTACTCCGGTTATGCTATATCAGGCAATGCTAAATCGGGTTTGGCGAGGGTAGCGAGTAAAGAAACCGGATAGTCCTTCCCTCAGAATACGTACTGCTAAAAGTCGGCGCGTTCGCCGGCACATAATTTTAATCAAAAAGTCAAGCTGCTGATTTGATAGTTGTATGTATGCTGCACAAACAGAGATTCTTGTTGGAAAGCATTGAAAATCGCCTGTCAATCGATATACTTACGTGCCTTTTGCGATTAAAAAGGCGACTTACACAAACAAGGTGAAATCTTTATTATGAAAAATATTAAAAATATTGTTTTAATTACCGCCGCTACGCTGGTTCCATTGGCGGCTTATGCCGATACCGCAGATATAATGTCGGTAAATAATCAGGCCGGCGTACAGATTACCTCGGAAAATGTCTCCATTTCTGGTGTTCAATACAACGGCATAACTGTAAATGACACAGGGAACGTTCCCGGATTTGCGCTATCTGCATCAATGATGAAAAATCTGTGGTTAGGTAATGATTATATCGAAGCCAGTTATGGTTACAATAGTGGGCATACGGGTTGGTCGGGTCCCGGAGCCTTTTCAGATACTACGAAATTGAAGGATGCGAATATTCGATACGGTAAAGGGTTTTCGCTGAATAATCAGGTGATGTTGACTCCGTACGGCGAGTTGGGTTATCACGCCTGGTACGACGGCTCCTCGGCACCAACTATTTCAGCTGATTTCACTAATGAATATTACGGTGCAGGCGTGCTCGGCGAATATTCTCCGGCGAAGCAATGGGTGTTGTCCGCGAACGCTTTGTTGGGGCGCACTTTTGGCGGGAATGCTGCATCAGGTGGCCAATCTTCCAGCATTAACGATACAACGCTATATCAAGTCGGGATTGCGGCGGATTACGCTTTTACTTCTGCCATACACGCTAATATCGGTTTGAACTACACGACTTTCAACTATCCGTCGTCGTCGCAAAATGTACAACTTGACAATAAACTCACTACTTTCAAGATTGGTCTCGGCTACGCATTCTAAATAAGCAAGCCCGTGCGGTGTGTGATTTCATGACGTACGGGCAGCCAGTATCTAAATGTATCTAAATGGGATGCTACCCTTTATTATTTGTAGCAGCCCGCGCTTTTTTTGTCGCTACCCACAAGCGGCCGCGGCAATCGACTTCGCAGCGCTGGCGTATTAGATCGCTAAACGTCTTGATATCTGAAATGTTGATTAAGCGGTGTCTTTGATGACGTAATCGACTTAAGGAATCTACGTGATCGGACGTATATTTGGAGCGTTGTCCGAAAGGAAAATTGTTCGAAAACGCAAACCGGTTTGGTGGTTCAGGAAAATCGAGAACGAGTCTGCGCAATCAGGAATTAGTTGTAGTAACGAATATTCACATTGTTTTTGCCGCTTTTTTTGACTTCATACATAAGTTCGTCCGCCATTTTCATGATGGCGGAGAAAGTTTTTGTAACTTTGGTAAAATGAATTACGCCGATGCTGACGGTCGCGGGCTGGAAATCTTGCAGTGCGCTGCTGGCTGCGAGGAAAATCTTTTGTCCTGCTTCGGCGGCGGCGGAAGCGCCGATTTCGGGTAAAAGAATGGCAAATTCGTCGCCGCCCAATCGGGCCAGCAGATCATTTGAACGTAAAACCGAACGCAGTTTTTTGGCAATTGACCGCAGTGCGCCATCCCCGATATCGTGACCGCGAGCATCGTTGAGTTGCTTGAAATTGTCCAGATCGAGAAAGATGATCGACAATGAGTGTTCATAACGTTTAGAACGTTCGAGTTCGGCAATGCCTGCTTCAAAGAAACCGCGCCGGTTCTGCAGTCCGGTGAGAGCATCCAGCGTAGCATGTGCGTGGGCATGTTCGAACTGCATGCGCAATTGTGAAAATTGTTGGGCCAGGACTAGCGCGAGCAGCAGGGCCTCGATGGTTACGGCCAGTAATCCCAGATGTTCGATGTAAATGGTGTATACCCCATTCAATCTCCCTAATGAAATCGACAGTACGCCCAGGACGAAAAAAACCAGCACAGCGGCAAGATACGCCGGCGCGGAAAAATGCCCTTGCCGCGTTCGCACTGCCCCTGCCGTCAGGCCAAACAGAAGAAACAGAGCTACGCCGGCGCGATCGAGTTCGAGCGACCAGTCTGGTTGTAACAGCGCCAACAGCAGGAACGCGGCGAATAATCCGATTAGCCCTATGCCGATGCGGTAAAGCCGGGGGTTGTCTTCATAGCTGATGTTGAGCAGGCGCAGAACGAACAGAACATAAATACCATTCGAAAACAGGATGGGAAAACTGATCAGATAGAACCAGTGCCAATCGAACAATTCCCGGAATACGAGCAAAGCTGTTCCGTTGTATAACAGATTCCCGAGTATGAACAATGCGTAAAATCCGTCCGTTGCATTGCGCCGGATGCCTGACAGCACGGCATAATAGAACATCAGGCCGAACAGAACGCCCATGGACATCAGAGTGACGGCGTCTCCGGTTTTGACCGCTTGTTCGTAATGGCTCAAGGTATCCAGATAAGGCACGGGTTGCGCGAGCAGAAACGGCGATGCGAGGCTGGTTATCAGACGATAGTGGCCTGCCGGTAATGTGAATTCGCGACCATGGCGCAGGAAAAAAGGATTGGCGGCGTCGCTTTCGATGCCGCCGCTGGACAGGCCGACAAGATGTCCGCGTTCGTCGAAAATCTGATGCGTGAAATGGCCTATTACGCTGGAGTTCTTGAAATCCAATACCAGTTGGCTGGGGACGGTGAGCGTAAATGCGCCTTGCCAGAGGAAGTGGCCGCCAGTACGATTCAAAGTAGTGACAGGCTGCATGCCTGGACAATGCAATCTCGGTATGGTTGTACAGTTGGTATTGGGCGGCACCTCGTACCATTGACCTGTCAACTCCGTTGGCTGCGCTTGACAAGATAGGCTGATGAGTATCAGCGCGACCGCCAGCAGGCCGGGCCAAGGCAATATGCGAACGAAACTGATCGACAGGCTATTCGTCTGCAGAGGCCAATAGCAAGGCGACAATGCAGGTTCGAGACAGACTGGATGAGAGTGGTATTTGCGCCCCTGTTTGTCTCTGATCCTTGTAGCCACGCGTCGCTTTCTAATAGTTATTATTGTTGACGATTATTGTAGTTTACCGCAATTCTGTTAAACAAATAAATGCGGCAAATCAACTTTTACTCCGATGCATGCTATAGGCCGATCAGGGTACTGGCAAGCCAAACTCCAAGCTGCTATCGGATTCCGCAATTTGTTCAAGAAGTCGGTCTGAGAACTGAATTTCGGACTGCGGGCTGTTTAATCCTTAGCGCGTTGCCGTCGAACCGCGCGCCAACCCAATAGGACGGCAAGAATTCCTGCATAAAGCAGCGGTTGACGTATGTCTTTTTTCACCAGCCACCAGTAATGCACTACTCCTAATATCGCGATAAGATAAACGAGGCGATGCAAACGCTGCCAGCGTTTTGCGCCCAGACGGCGGATCATGGCATTGCTGGAAGTCAGCGCCAGCGGAATCAGCAAGAGATAGGCCATGAAACCGACAGTAATGAAGGGGCGTTTGTACACGTCTTTAACGATTGCCTGCAGATCGAAGAACTGATCCAGCCAAATATAGGTGACAAAATGCAGGCTGGCATAAAAAAAGGTAAATAAGCCTAGCATGCGCCTGATG
>JAJYPZ010000195.1 GCA_021794855.1 Pseudomonadota bacterium
TCCATAATTCGCGAAAATAGCTGACCTCCGTAGGATCCTTTTCGAATACATTGCGGTTGTCGCGTATCCAGGCGCTTTGATATAAATCGATTCTGCGTTCTTTGGTATAGATGCCATGTTCCGAAAGAATCAGCGGTTTTCCGGTTCGATCCTTCAACAGGGTGCCGAGAAACCCCGCGTATCCGGTAGATACGGTATGGAAAGCACGTACCGGAATCAGATTGGCCGCAATGTCGGCCATGACCCAGATCGGTTCATGCATTGCGCGTATCGTCCAGAAGTAATCGATGAAAGACGGATCGGTGCAATATTTCCGATAGTTTTCAGTGATGAACTGCCATGCTTGACGGCTGTATAAAAAAAATTTCTCGTCGATTTCGCCAGTTTTCAACAAATGCGCTGAATGAGTGAAAGCGCAGCGGGTATCGCTTTTCGGGTTACGAAATATCTGGTGCAGCGTCGCAATGTGTTCGATCGACGCTGCATCGCCATATAGAGCCTGCACCAGCGGCGGAGTGTGGGTGCCGTGCAGATAATGCGCTTCGACATGGACGAGATTGTCTGGAAAAATATATTTTATGTCGCCGTAATCCTGCGGGCGACTGCCGAGAAAAACGACGGCGAATTGATATTCCGGATAGGCATTGATCATCTGAAATATCCAGCTGGAAACGCCACCCCTTACGTAAGGGAAAGTCCCTTCCAGCAATAGTGCAATGTCGGCCTGACCGGCTCTCGGAAAATTCATCCATCTATCCTTAGCCAAAAACGCTGGATGTTGGCGATACGAGTGATCTGATTATCGAACGGAACCCGTTTTAAATGTTTTTGCACCGCACTATAATCATGACGCAGATACGCCAGTTCTGCCAGATACGGTTCGATGCGCATAAGCGGCATGCCTAATTCGATAGCCCGGACAAATGCCGCTTCCGCTGCGGTATGTTTTTCCTGTCGGGTCAATATTTGTGCCAGCAATATCCACAGATCGCCGTCCGGTCTGGTTTGCAATGCGGCACGCGCATGCAGTTCGGCTTGAACAAGCATGTATGAAAGCATATCGCCTTCCGCTAGATGTTCGTAAGCAAAGGTCCAATACAGTTCTGCTATCTGTTTCCTGTATAGCTCGTTTAAATGAGAGTCGCTGCAAGCCTCCAGTTTGCCGAGTAAATCATGGATCAGCGCATTCAGGGTTTTTTCGCGATTGTCGAGCATGCCGTAAGCGAGCAGCCGCAAATCGTCGGCTTCGTCGCCCAGCAGTTCCTTGAGCATAGGCACCGAATAGCGCGAGGACATGGCCTGAGCTGACAACAGGGCCTTTACGCGGACTTCGGTAGCAAGTCCCGGCGTATTCAGTCGGGTACGTATCGCTCCTTCGCCCAGCGAATTGCGGATTCCTGCATTTCCAAGCGTGAATTGCGGTAATTCAACCTTAATGAAAGGGCGATAGACTATCGATTTGGAAAAAAAACGGGCGGTGATTACGATAGCAAGCAAAATCAGCATACCTAGCAGAGGTATAAAAAACGCCAGTAAAAAAAATAAACCCGCGGCCGGTAGTTTAGGTTGACGGTATTTTTTCGGCATCAATAGCCATGTAATTTGTGCAGCAAAAAACGATGCGCCCGCATGCAAAATGAGGAATCCGAGAAATAGTACCGAGGCAGAGGCATGCTGCGCCAGAAGTGCAATCGCCGCGGTTTCCAGAGTGAGGCCGCTTAAAGCGAGCTTACTGCTGATCATGCTCGATCTCGGTCAAGGTTGAGATAAAACGCTCTAGTTTGTCGCTGACAGAACTGGTACCGAAGGTGACTGAACGCGTGTAAATACCTAGCTGTCCGGGTCGAGAACCGAAACGTTCCATAAATATTCGTTCGATACGGTCCAGATATCCTCCCAGCGAGCTTTCACCGGCCAGGGGTAGCAATACTAGACAAATGCGCCAGTTTCCGCGTACCAGTATCCATGTTTCATCGAGACCGCGCACTGCATTTGAAATGGATTTTAACTGTTCTGCGCTTTCCGGATTATTGATGGCTGCAAAACCCGCCAGCATGCTGTTGATGTGCATATCGCGCTGTAAGCGATGCAGAATATGCATCGCTTTGAAAAAATCGATCGGACAGTCCTGGAGCCTGTCGGTAAGGTAGGGAGTGAACGCACTGGCGGCAATCGTATCGGCGTAATAGCTGCTTAACACGGACAGCGTTTGCATATTTTCCGTCTGCAAAGCGAAAAAAGGCATTTTTTCTACGGCCATAACGGCGACGATGCGCCCGTCGGAAGTTTTTGCTGGTACTGCAACCAGATAGCGGCTCGGCAATTCGGTCAGATTTTCTTCGGTATTGATATGTACCAGTTCGCCGCTTTGCATACAATGGGCAATCAGCGGATCTGTAATGTCGGCGGGGGTGAATGAGCCCGAACTCGCCACCGGTACCGGCAGAATTCGATTATGTTCGACTGCATGCAATCCTGCGATGCTCAGATTGCATTGGCGAACCACCAGCGCAAGATAGATTTCTGCGCCTGGCAAACCTTGTTCGGCTGGGGGAATGCGGTTCAATTCCTTCAGGCCTTCGCGCAGACTGGCAGGGCGCCCTATCAAATCCTGTTCAAGCCGGTCATGCGATAAACTCAGCAAATACAGCCGCCGAGTAAGCAGTTCCAGCCGTTGTTCCGTGTAATGCTGCAATTCTTCGATCCGGCGTGCCCGGGTAATCCAAACGCTGCCATATTCGCCGCTTATCAACACTAACAGAGCGCCGCCGAGAAAAGTTAGGCGGGGAAAAAGCAGATAGGGCAGCGTGTGCTGATGAGCCCAGAACAACCAGCCGCCCAGAAATATCAGTACCGATACGATGCCCATGAGCACTCCGTAACGCAGTGCGATGAGCAGGGGAGCCATCCAGACCCAGGGAAACCCTGTAGTATTAAGCGGATCCGACGGCGACAGATAATACGCCAGAAAAAGTGCGCCAAAGCTGATCGCCAGCGTTTCCGACCATTGCCAGAAATGCCGGATACCTCGCGGCAGCAGGTGCTGGTAAAGTTTCATTCCAGATTGATGTTGCCGGTGAGATTTTCCAGCAATTTCTGTGCAACCGCGCTGACCGCCTCGCGCCCCCAGCCGGTGCGAGCGCCGGCTGCATTCCAGATTATCTTGCGCGTTTGCAAGTCGATTATTTTAAGCGTGACGCCTACGGCTGGTTCGCCGTCAACCCCGGTTTTGTAACGCCATTCGTTTACGGTACCTGCCACCGCATATCGTGCGCCCGTTTGCTGCGCCCAGATTATGGCGTTTTCTACGGTTTTGTCGTCGGTCGGCTCAAATACGCTGTCCCGGGTCAGACTGGATGGATAGGTCTCCAGCGACATGGCGCCTTTCACTCGGATAATCGTTTCGACGATGGCTTCCATGCGCAAACCCGCTTGTGGCGTTTCGGTATGGTTTTCCATAGGCAATAACGCCCATTTGACATTTTTGTCGAATGCAGTCGCTTTGCTTCTGTCGGTAACCGCACAGGAAACCAATAATAGTATGCACATACTGGCAATAATCAAGCGTTTCATTCTGTTCCTTTCGATGCTGTGTTCAGTAATGTAATTGATAGGCTATGCCGGCTTCGAGCGTGGTTTCGTTTTGTCCGCCGGTAGCCTGATCGTAGCGTATGAAAATCTGCAGCCGGTCTGCACCGATAACCCGTCCCGCCAGCGCTGCGCTGGCGCGTATGCCTCCGCC
>JAJYPZ010000196.1:0-501 GCA_021794855.1 Pseudomonadota bacterium
TCAATGCCGAGAAAGTCACGATGAATCGGGAAGCGGCTGCCTTGAATTGATAGCGAAAGCTCCCTTTTTAAGCTGCGCGCTTTTTTTAAACTGGAATCGGTTCCAATCATCCATTTTTTTCTTCTGTTTGAGGTATCATTCTCGACGAAGGCGTTGCGTCAAATGGCGAGACTATAACGCGAAGAATGTTCGTCGCCTGCCGGAGATTGATTCATGCACGTAAATTGAAAGGGATTAAAAGTGAAGATTAAATTAATTCTTGCGAGTATTTTGTTGGGTTTAGCTCCCGGAACGATGCTTTCCGCGTTGGCGTCCGATGGTGCTTGCCCTCCGGTAGCACCTACGCCGGGACAATTCGGCCCCTTTGATTACAATGATCCCGATAATAAAGGCCATAATTTGCAGATAGTCGAACAGTATCATTTTTCACCTTCCGTCCAATTGCTGGCGCATGGCGAGTCCGGTTCGGTGGGTGGCGATCTGGATTATGTGCTGCGCGCG
>JAJYPZ010000196.1:511-3723 GCA_021794855.1 Pseudomonadota bacterium
TAATTCCATGGCGAATCTGGCGATTAAGGAAAAAAAAGATCGGCCTAACGGAGCGCATTTTACTGTTGGATGCTATTTCGAAAGAGCATTCGGATTTGCGCCATCCGATGCGGTAATTCATATGATTTATGCTAATTATCTGTATCAGATCCATAAAGACAACGCGGCGCTGGAACAGGATGCCGAGGCGGAAAAGCTGGACCCTCAAAATGCCAATATTTTGTATAACGAAGGTTTGCTGTATTTTAATTTAAAGGATTATGACAAATCGCTGGCCTATGCGCAGAAAGCGTATGCCGCAGGTTTTCCTTTGCCTGGTTTGCGAAACAAGCTGGAGAAAATAGGAAAATGGAGCGCGGTAAATTAATGCTGTACGTGGCGTTGGGACGATGTGCTCACCGGGCGTAGCAAGGCTATGAACAATAACAGGTAATACAATAATGATAAGCGCGGAAAATCCAGAATACTGTCAAACAGGCCTACCATAAAAAATCCCAATAAGGCGGCGAGCAGCGCGGCGGAAAACAGATCCCCGCGCTGTGCGTATTTAAGCTGTTGCACCAGAGCATATAGATACAGAAGACTGAAAATGAACAAGCCAAATAATCCTTGATCAAAGTAAATATTCAGTGCCAGGTCCTTGGCATGCCAGGGTAAATGGTAGTGATCGCTGGTGAAAAACCAGTGATCCAGCAAAGATGCGAAGCGATGATTGCGGATCAGATTGCGTCCGGCACTGTCGGTCAGGGACACGCTGCGTACGTCTAAAAGTCCGCCCGAGCGGTCGTCCGCGAAAGAAAATTGTACTGTAGGACGAATATACCAGGGTTCGCTACCCATGGCGGCCGAATTGAAGCTGCCTATGTAACGATGCCAGTTGTTGTCTGGAATCATCGGGATGTCGACTTCGGCGCAATGCGTGGAATAGAGCAGGTATTTTTCGCACGTTTCCGTGTGCAGATGCGTGTTGGGAAAGGAAGTACGCGCAGTGACTGACAAAGCGTAAGTCTGGAATGGTCTGAGTGAAATCCGTTCGCCCATGCGCAGTAATTCCCCGTAGCCGGCCTGGTATCGGGCTGCCGATAGCCGTAGAAAATTGCGACCGTTTTCGGAAAAGAAGCGATAGCTGCCCGGAATGTCGTGCGCATTGTTTTTCCAGTAATAGGTTTCCGGAAAACGCCCAAGACCCATGCCAAATATTACGGTTTTTAAGTTGCTATCCATCATTCCCAATGCATTTTTCCAATGGTCGGCGCGGGTGTGGATGTCGGTGTCGCTGGTTTCAAAACGGCCGCTCATATAACTGTTTCCAAAAACCGGAATTACGGTGCCTAATAAAACAAGTCCGAAAATGAGTACGATGGAACCGTTTTTCCCCCAGACCCAGAGCGGATTGGACAAGCGCTGATTCAGCCGCAGAATTGCAACCGCGAATAATGCGGTTAGAACAGCGTAACTGGCGGCGCCATATCCCCCCCAATGCCAATTTACCGCAACGCCGGTAGCCGCCATAACGATAAAACCTGTATAGGCAAAGACCCGGCCCATACTCTTGCCCGGAATCGTATGCCGCAACAAAAAGCCAGCCAGAAATATCGAAGCGGCCAGACCGAAGGCCAGATAAGCGCCCTTATCGGTTATTGCCATGAAAATCAGCGAGACGATACTCGCAAGAATTACGCTGACTGCTAAGGCAAGGTCCAGGCGAAAAGGGCACTGACGTGGATCGCCCAGGTATAATGCCGCTCCGAGCAAGGCAATCGCTGCCAGCATGCCGCGATATCCGCCATTACCGAAAGTCTTGACCAGCAGCCAGATGGTAGCTATTAGAAGAATAGTGATTAGCAGCGTCTTTCGGGTGTTAAAAAACCGGTAGGCGCTTTTAACCGTCATGAACAAGCCTAAAGTTAAAACGGACAGGGCATAGCCTAAATACAGGCCGCGAGAAAAAGTAACCAGCGCGGCATAGGTTCCGCATGCCAGCAAAATTCCGGCGACGACTCTGGTCAACGCTTTGCGGGGTTGAAGCAGGAATGCCACTGCAAAAGGCAGCGTTAAGGATAAATAGGCATCCAGCGCGGCGCCTCCGGTATGCATTTCAGGAAAAGAGGCGGTTATCCGGTAATCGCTGGAAAAATTCAATAAACCGGGAAACGCCATCCGCTCCCAAATCGATACCAGCGCCACACCCGCCAGTCCCGTCAACATGCCCGGAATAAACAGATGCTGTATCCTTTCCGCGGAAAGACTGCGGCGTAGCAATGGCAGTAGCAGCAATGCCCATAAAAAAGGTTTTATTATTCTTAAGCCATTGAATGCGCTTAAGTAGTTGTTAAATGAATTTGGGTCTGGCTGATGAAATGGGGACAGGCTGATATAAGTACTGATAGCGTAAGAAAACGCAAGCAGAATTAGCAGGGTTGCAGGCGCAGAAGCCAGATTATAGACAGGCCGGCGCGGCATCAGCTTCCAGTAACCGATCATCGCCGTAGCCATAACGAATAAATCGAGCTCTTCAAAAAACAGCCAGCCGCTCCACGCCGACAGATTGGCTAAAGGCAATATGGCGGGGAGGCAAAATAACCAGGCATCGGGATAGCGCAATAACAAGACCATGTAGCCTAGCAATACGAGGCCTAAGATCGACGCATTGAGAGGATACCGGCTCAAACCGAATGCAATGCCGGCCAGACACGCGAAAATCAGTGGCAAATAAATATATTTTGGCAGACTAAGGGCGGTCTTCGCCGGGTCAGATGCTTGAGAAGACGAGAAGGGGCTTTTGTTCACGAGATGCTTTGGATGGAACAGGCGAAATTGACTGTTAATAATTCTAGCATAAGCCGCTTTGAGGGCAATATATAATTCCCGATGAGGGGCTTGCAAGGTTCTAGCATGGATGTGTGCATTCAGATAACGCGCAAATTAAACAATGCACGGAAAATTTGCGGTAAATCTTGCGCTTAAGGCGCCAATCAGCGATACTTGGCGACAGTCGAGAGCGGGGTTGTACAAGACTTTATGGATACAGTGCATGCATCCCCGTTTTGATTCCGGCCGAAGATAAAACTTACAAAAAACGCATCGAATCGACGGTCTGATGCGATTAAAAAATATTTGCGACTTTTCCGAAATCAAACTGATGGGTAAAAGTGCAGATTATACGCAATTCGAATAATTCGCTTGAATATCGGGCATTGTTCAGAACAAAT
>JAJYPZ010000197.1 GCA_021794855.1 Pseudomonadota bacterium
GGCTAAGGTAAACTCTCCCATGACCGCAGCTTCTACGCGGTTAGGCTCAAATAAGATATTAATCATATTCTCTTTCTGATAAAAGCCTGATAGCGGCTTGATTGCTTGGGGAAAAACAGGTTTCAGCTGCGGTGTCGGCCGATAACCAGCGGTATTGCAAATGTTCGTCCCGACAAAGCGTGATATCGAGGGGCGCCGGCACGCACAGACTGAACACATGTTCTGTATTATGGGTAACATGCGGAGCATAGCGATGACGGTAGCAGTCATAAATTTCGTAATGATTGCGGTATTTCCAGTTATGCAAGGAATAATAGCCTGCTTGTAAACCGGTTTCTTCGCTAATTTCACGGATGGCGGTCTGTTCCGGTGTTTCGCCTGTTTCCAGACTGCCGGTGACCGATTGCCACCAGCCGGGATGATCGCTGCGTTCCAGCAGCAGAATCTGGAGATCCGGCGTATGGATTACTACCAGAACCGATTCCGGCGTTTTATAAGCCATAGCGTAATATGTATCAAGAAAATTCTTTATACCATATCCGGCGACATAAGTGCACGCAAGACATTTTGCTGGGAACCCAGGCGTACCCGATTACTTAACCAGATTACCCCGCCTTTTTTGACGATAATATCCGATTCCGTGCCGGCCAATAGCAGCATCGCGGCCTGACCGATACTTGGTTGATGCCCTATCAGCAGCACGGTCTGACCGGCATCCGGCCAGCCTGCTGCCAGAAGCAGGGACATGGCATCGGTATCGGGCGCAAGCGCCTTGTCTATAGTATAGCTGCGTTCCAGAGCGGAGGCAGTCTGCAGCGTACGGGTCGCAGGACTGACCAGTATTCGTGTATCTTCCGGTATACGCGCATTAAGCCACTGAGCCATGATGCGCGCCTGTTTTTCTCCTTTGGCGGTAAGCGCGCGTAACAAGTCGGGTTCGCCGTCGATTGCGTCGGCATGACGCCATAAAATCAAATCCATACTTTACCTAAATCCGCCATTTTAACGGGAGTATATGACAGAATTATGGCATATTTTAAGCTCTTGTACGCCGGTTTGCTTTTCTACAGCCGCCTACCATTCCTGATACAATGCATAACCGCGTTCCGCTTTGCTCAGTGATTCGGGCTGTAGCGGAATTTGCTGCGATAATTCGCGGGCTAATCGGGAAAGTGTGTCTGAATTCCCCGATTTTAATTCGAGTTCAAGTTCGTGAATAGGGACGCAGCGCCCTTGACTGTTGACATCGCCCTGATCCAGCGCTACCTCGATTTCGCTATCCATATAATCGAGGACCCAAAGGGAACGCCAGAATTCCGTTTTGAACACAGGTTGTAATAAGGCAACGCGCGAGTCGGTTAACACAGCGCGTATAATAGGGTCGGTAAACAGATGCGGATGAGGCCGGTCATCGGGTACTACGGTTTCCCATTCAGGCCTGACATGCAAGCCTTCGGTGACGGTGCCTCCGATTTTGACGGTTTGTATCCATAATCCGCCTATCCGGCGTACGCGTAATGCTGCACGTTGAGCCATCAGATCCAGAGTGGGAGTGTCGAAATACTGGCTGCAAAGAAAATATTTTTGTCGGTTGCGTGCACCGGACAATAAGGGATGAAGTAACAGCTGATCGATATCTTCGGCCGCGATAGTGAGTTTCAATTCGATTTCATTAGTCATAGAGCGCACCTGATAGCGTATTTTTTATATTCTATTCCAGATAAAATTTTTATGAGCATATTTTCCGCCGAACATTTTCTGAATCGAGAATTAAGTCTGCTCGCATTTAACGAACGGGTACTTGCCCAGGCTCAGGATCAAAGTCTGCCATTGCTGGAGCGGTTGAAATTCATTTGCATCGTCAGCAGCAACCTGGACGAGTTTTTTGAAGTGCGCGTGGCCGGACTTAAAGAGCGCAGTGCGCTCAGTCCGGCTTTGCAATCACCCGATGGCTGTACTGCGAAACAGACGCTACTTGAACTGGAACCCCGGGTGCGTACGCTGGTGGACCGTCAGTATGAAGCGCTCAATCAGGATATTTTGCCCAAATTAAGCGAGCAGGGGATACGTTTTCTGCGTAGGAATCATTGGAACGAAGCTCAGGCAGCATGGGTACGAGCGTATTTTTTCCGGGAGTTGATGCCGGTATTGACGCCGATAGGGCTGGATCCTTCGCATCCATTTCCGCGTGTTTTAAACAAGAGTCTTAATTTCGCCGTCGAATTGTCGGGACGCGATGCGTTCGGACGAGGTTCAGGCGCCGCCGTCGTGCAGGCGCCTCGATCGTTGCCGCGGGTAATATTGATGCCGGCCGAACTCGCCGGTTGCGAATACGGTTTTGTCTTTCTGTCGTCGGTATTGCATGCGCACGTCAGCGAACTGTTCGCCGGCATGAATGTGGAGGGGTGCTATCAGTTCCGCGTGACCCGCAATTCGGAACTGTTCGTCGATGAAGAAGAAGTCAAGAATCTGCGCGATGCCTTGCAGGGCGAATTGTCCCAGCGCAATTTCGGCGATGCCGTGCGGCTGGAAGTCGCCGATAACTGTTCGGTCGATATGGCGAATTTTCTGTTGCAGCAATTCGGTCTGAAGCAGGAAGATTTATATCAGGTCAACGGCCTGGTCAATCTGGTGCGGCTGATGCAAATTCCCGACCGGGTCGATCGCCCCGATCTGAAATTTCGCGGATTTATTCCCGGATTGCCGGTGGCGCTGACTAAAAGCACTGATATTTTCGCTGTGATCCGTAAAGGCGATATTCTGTTGCACCATCCGTTTCAGAGTTTCCAGCCGGTAGTGGATTTTATCCGCAGCGCGGCGGAAGATCCGGACGTTCTGGCGATACGTCAAACCGTGTACCGTACCGGGACCGATTCCATGCTGATGGAAGCGCTGATCAGCGCTGCTCAATCGGGCAAGGAAGTGACGGTCGTGGTCGAGCTGATGGCGCGATTCGACGAGGAAGCCAATATCAACTGGTCGGCTAAATTGGAGCATGCCGGAGCGCACGTGGTATATGGCGTGGTGGGGTATAAAACCCACGCCAAAATGGCGCTGGTGGTACGCCGAGAACAAGGGCATCTGCGGCGTTATGCCCATTTGGGGACGGGTAACTATCATGCCAGAACAGCTCGTCTGTATACCGATTTCGGATTGCTGACCTGTTACGAAGGCATCTGCACCGACGTGAACGAAGTCTTTACGCAATTGACCGGCTTAGGCAGCGCGTCGCACCTGCAATATTTGTGGCAGTCGCCGTTCAGTCTGCACAGTCAGGTCGTAGACGCGATCAAACGCGAAACCGAACATGCCCGCGCCGGCAAACCGGCGGCGATCATTGCGAAAATGAATGCACTGCTCGAACCGAGGGTCATTCTTGCGCTGTATGAAGCATCGCAAGCGGGAGTCAAGATCGACCTGATCATACGCGGCGCTTGCGCATTGCGGCCCGGTCATCCGGGTTTGTCCGAGAATATCCGGGTACGGTCCGTGATCGGCCGTTTTCTCGAACACTCTCGCATCCTGTATTTCCGCAATGACGGTGCCAACGATGTGTATCTGTCGAGCGCCGACTGGATGGAACGTAATTTTTTCCGCCGTATCGAGGTGGCTTTTCCCATCCTCGATCCGCGTTTGAAGAAACGGGTCCTGAACGAAGGGCTGAAGCCTTATCTCAAAGATAACGTGCAGGCCTGGAAAATGGCGGCGAACGGCCAG
>JAJYPZ010000198.1 GCA_021794855.1 Pseudomonadota bacterium
AATTGAAAACGGAATAATAATGCAGGC
This sequence comes from Pseudomonadota bacterium, assembly GCA_021794855.1. The sequence continues at coordinate 28 of JAJYPZ010000198.1, forward strand.
AATAACACGGGTATTATTTGTCGCGAGCGAAGCGTATCCTTTGATTAAAACGGGCGGCCTCGGCGATGTAATGTACAGTCTGCCTCATGCCTTGCATCAGATCGGGGTTGATATACGGCTGGTATTGCCGGCCTATCGCGAAGCCCTGATGCAACTGGACAGCATTCGTATCCTAGGCTGGATCGAGGTAGCAGGCTCAAACCGCAGACACGGAGTACGCATTCTGGAAGCGCGCCATGCAGAATATGCATTTCCGGTATGGCTGGTAGATTGCCCGGCCTTGTTCGATCGCCCCGGCAATCCCTATGTTCGCTCCGATGGTCAGGATTGGCCCGATAACGCGGAACGCTACACGGTTTTCGCCCGCGTGGCAGCGGAACTGGCGCTAGACCGGCTGAATCTGGGCTGGAAACCCGATGTGGTGCATACGAACGATTGGCAAACAGCTCTGGTGCCGGCTCTGCTCGCGAAAGTGCCTCAGGCGCCTAAGCAGGTATTTACGATACATAATATGGCATACGGCGGTAATTTTGGCTTGAACGAATTTAATTTGCTGGGGTTGCCGCGTCACTGGTGGAATCCGGAAGGCGTGGAATTTTACGGCGGATTTTCCATGCTCAAAGCCGGTATCGTGTTTGCCGATGAAGTGACTACCGTCAGCCCGACCTATGCGCGCGAAATCTGCACCCCTGACTTCGGCTGTGGGCTTGAGGGCGTATTGCAGGTGTCGCGGCATAAGCTGCACGGCATACTTAACGGTATTGATGAAAATTCCTGGAATCCGGCTATCGATCCGTATCTGGCGGCGCGTTACTCCGCCAGCCGGCGTCAACCCGGGAAAGCGCTGAACAAGCAGGCATTATTGCGGCGTTTCGGCATGGTGGCCGGCGACGCCTTGCTGCAGATACCTTTGTTCGGAATGGTGACCAGACTGGTGGAACAAAAGGGCGTGGATCTGGTGCTTGCTGCGTTGCCGCATTGGCTGGAGCACACCGAAGCCCGATTCGTATTTGTAGGTAGCGGAAAAACCGAATACGAACACCAGCTACGCAATTACGCCATGAATTATCCGCAACGTGTAGGCGTGTATATCGGTTACGACGAATCGCTGGCACATATGGTCGAGGCCGGTGCCGACCTGTTTCTGATGCCGTCGCGGTTCGAGCCGTGCGGACTGAATCAGATGTACAGTTTGCGATACGGCACGCCGCCGATTGTTTACCGTACCGGAGGCTTGGCCGATACGGTGATTGATGCCACGGAAGTTCATTTGGCAGAAGGCATTGCGAATGGTTTCGTATTCGACGAGTTAAGCGGACCGGCCTTGATCGAGACCGCGAACCGTGCGCTGGTCTGGTACGGTCAACCACGGTTGTGGCAGGCTTTGCTGCGTACCGGAATGAGACAATCTTTTGGCTGGGAACATAGTGCTCAGGCGTATCTTGCTTTGTACCGGGGACAATATCCCGCTGTGTCAAATTGAAATGAAAGGCATGTCATGAAAACACAAAAATTCATTCCTCACTTCTATCGCCCGTTCCGGCTCGAACCGCTCGCGTGCGACGCCGCGACGCTGGGGCGTAATTTCAAGCATTATTTATCTTATCATCTTGGACGTTTTCATGGTTGCGCACCTAATTACGTATACGAAGCAGTCGCTTATACCGTTCGCGACCGGTTGATGGTCGATTGGCGCAATACCTGGAATGCGCAATTGCTGCCCGGGTCGAGACGGGCTTTTTACATGTCGCTGGAATTTCTGATCGGGCGCGCGCTGGGCAATCATCTGCTGAATATGGGCATCAAAACCGGAATCGAGCAGGCAATGCTCGATTATAGTCACAGGCTCGAAGAAGTGATCGAAAGCGAACCCGACGCGGGCTTGGGCAATGGCGGTCTGGGAAGGCTGGCTGCGTGCTTCATGGACAGCTGCGCCGCGCTGCAATTGCCGGTAATGGGCTACGGTATCCGGTATGAGTACGGCATGTTTCGTCAATCCATCGAAAACGGCTACCAGAAAGAAGCGGCTGATCACTGGCTGCAAAATGGTAATCCCTGGGAGATCGAGCGCCTGGAATATAGCCAGTTAATCAAGTTTGGCGGTCATACCGAGCATTACTGCGATGACGACGACAACCTGAAAGTTCGCTGGATTAGTGCCAATGATGTCGTAGCAGTGCCTTACGATATGCCCATTTCCGGGTACAGAAATCATACGGTGAATACATTGCGGCTATGGAAAGCCGCCGCTACCGACGAATTCAATCTGGCGGAGTTTAATGCTGGCAGTTACACCGAAGCGGTACGCTCCAAAAATCAGGCCGAGGATATTTCCATGGTGCTGTATCCGAACGACAGCAGCGAAAACGGCAAGGAATTACGTTTACGGCAACAATATTTCCTGGCTTCCGCCAGTATCAAGGATGCAATCCGCGTATGGACGCGGGTGCCGAACACGCAATTTGATTTTCATCAGTTTGCGGCTGAAAATGTATTCCAAATGAACGATACCCATCCTACGATCGCTGTCGCGGAATTGATGCGGATATTGATAGACGATAAAAATCTGGAATGGGATGATGCGTGGTCCGTTACGACGCAGTGCATGGCCTATACCAATCATACCTTGCTGCCGGAAGCGCTGGAAAAATGGCCGGTTTTTCTGTTCGATCGCTTGTTGCCGCGGTTGCTTGAGATTATCTATGAAATCAACAGCCGTTTTCTGCGTATCGTTTCGATGAAATGGCCCGGTGATACCGAACGCCTCAACCGTATGTCCATTATCGAGGAAGGTCCGGTTCGGCATGTACGCATGGCCTGGCTGGCAATAGTCGGCAGCTTTTCGGTGAACGGAGTCGCCGCTTTGCATTCGCAATTATTACGCGAGGGACTGTTTCATGATTTTTACCAATTATGGCCGGAAAAATTCAACAATAAAACCAATGGCGTCACCCCCCGCCGCTGGGTAGCCCATGCTAATCCCGCGATGACCGCGCTTATCAGTGCGGAAATCGGTGAAGACTGGATTGCGGATTTGAGCCGGATCGAGCAACTCAAGCCTTACGCAGAACCCGGCCACGACTCCTTTCATGAACGCTGGCGCGCGGTAAAGCTTGCAAACAAGCGGCGTCTGGCTGCTTTGGTGGCCGAAGAATGCAAGGTCGTTTTCGATCCCGCTGCGCTGTTCGATGTGCAGGTCAAACGCATACACGAATACAAACGCCAATTACTCAATGTTTTGCATATCATTCATTTATATCTGCGCATCAAACACGGAAATATGGAACATTGGGTAAATCGTTGTATTCTGATCGGAGGTAAAGCCGCGCCCGGTTATCGCATGGCCAAAATAATCATCAAGCTTGTGAACAGCGTGGCCCAGGTGATAAATTCCGATTCCGAAGTTGAAGACAGATTAAAAATAGCCTTTATTCCTAATTATTGTGTTTCAAGCATGGAAATCATTGCTCCGGCTACCGATGTTTCCGAGCAGATATCTACCGCCGGTAAAGAGGCTTCCGGTACGGGAAACATGAAATTCATGATGAACGGTGCAGTAACGATAGGAACGTACGACGGCGCCAATATTGAAATTCTGGACGCGGTGGGCGAAGAGAACTTTTTTCTGTTCGGCTTGAGAGCGGAGCAGGTCGATGCCCTGCGCCACGAATACCGGCCATCGG
>JAJYPZ010000199.1 GCA_021794855.1 Pseudomonadota bacterium
TTGGTCTGGTTGCCTTTCTGACTTATGCGCTGATCATGCAATTTTCGGCCTCGGCGCGCACCGCTTACGGTTTGCCCATGCTGACAGCGCTTGCGCTGCTCGGAGCGCCTGCGGTACTTACCTTACCCCGGCGCATCAACCGTTACGGCGATTATTTCTCGCGTCTGCTTTTTGCGCCGCTGGTGGTCGTCAGCTGGTACGTATGGGGGCAAATGGCATTGCGCTCGTCCACACCGAAGTGGCCGATGCTCGAACGTTATTTTCCCATGGATTTTCATATGCCCTTGCAATGGCTGCCGGTCATGTTCGCTCTATCGGCAACCCTGATCTATTTCCTTGCCTGGTTCCGCTTGCCGCGACTGGCGAGCCGGGCTGTGACCAGTCTGGCGCTCGGCGTCACGATATTCTGGATCATGTTCGGCACCCTCTGGCTGCCGTGGGTGGATTATGCAAAAAGTTATCGCAGCGTATTTATCTCCATGCGGCCTTACATCCCGGCGCTCAGGCAATGTGTGGCCAGCGAAGGACTGGGAGAATCAACCCGGCCGATGCTTGAATATTATCTGGGAATACTGACCCTCCGTCGCGAATTGCATCCTGGCGCCTCATGCGATGTATTGATTATCGACGGCAGGACTAAACATGTGCCGCAGTCGGTCGGCGGCGGTTGGAAATTGATCTGGAGCGGAACGCGGCCAGGCGATGACGAAGAAGAATTCCGGCTGTACGTCAAATCTCCCGCTACCGGCATTACGAAAGTTCCTTCCGTCTGACGCGAGAATATGAATGTTTCCTGAAAGTTTTATAAAAAAGCTATTCGGGCGATCATAAATTACGGTATTCTTTTATCTTCCTTAGTTATTCAATATTTTCAGATAAGGATACTTCATGAATTGGAATAAACTGTTTCTCTCTCTTGCATGCACGACCTTTTCCGCTACGGCGTTTGCCAACATCACCGATATCAAGGCCGCCAATAATCAGGCTGCCATTCAGTATGTTTCGACCCAGGTCAATTACACCGAAACCGGCAACGGACTGTACGGTCCGAGCGGCGCAACGCTGGATACCGAAAATGGCGCAGTTCCCGGCGTGGGCATATTTATCTCAACCATGCAGGACTGGTGGCTCGGCAACGACTATCTGGAAGTTGCCTACAGCCGCAATAGCGGTTCTACCAATTATATCGGCGGTGCCGCTGACGGAAGCACGCCATACGGCAGCATCTATTCGCAAGATAGCGCGGTAATGATCGATTATGACATACGCTACGGCAAGGGCTTCATCCTGCGAGACAATGTCATGCTGACCCCCTATGTTGAAATCGGACACCATGAATGGGACCGTGGCGTCAATGCGGGAGAAAACTATACCAACAAATACTATGGCGCAGGCGTCCTGGGGCAATATTCACCGGTCAGAAAACTGGTTTTCACCGGCAATGCCTTTGTCGGCAGAACATATCATGCAACGATAGATTTGCCCCCTGATCCATATGGATTCGGCAGCGGAATGTCCACCGATCTCGGCAGCTCCAATCTCTACAAAATCGGATTGGCGGCAGATTACGCCCTGACACCCGATATCCATGTCAATGCCGGCATAGATTACAATCAGTTCAAATACGGTTACGGAGCATTAGGCAATACCGGATATGGCGAACCGAACAGTTCTACCCGTTATACTACCGTCAAAGTGGGTTTGGGTTATGCTTTCTAAAGTACGCTAAGTATTACGTATGACGGTACGCGGTTGCCGTTACAGTGCTTGCTGACTTACGGAAATATAATGTCCAGCCATGATGCGGTATGAACCGGCGATCGCAAATACATCAGCAAGGTTTGATTTGCTCAAACAGAGAAAATCGGATCACATTAATGATCGATTATTAATTTCTTGTTGCATGGACCCTATTCATGCCTGAAGGCCCGACCATAGTCATTTTGAAAGAAGAGGTCCAGCCTTTTACTGGACAAAACGTTATTTCCGTGTCCGGCAACAGCCAGATTGACCAGACCCGGCTAAACAACCGTATTGTCATCGCTTTCAAAAGTTGGGGCAAACACTTTCTGATCTGTTTCGATGGGTTTACCCTGCGCATTCATTTTCTATTATTCGGTTCGTACAGGATAAACGAACGTAAAGATACACCCGTAAGACTTAACCTGACCTTTCCCGATGGTGAACTGAATCTGTATTCATGCTCGGTTAAATATCTCGAAGGCGATATCAATACGCACTATGACTGGAGTGTCGATGTCATGAATGCGGATTGGAATCCAGAAAAAGCCAGACATGCTCTCGCCACCGCCTCCGGCAAAATGATTTGCGACACGTTGCTGGAACAGGATATTTTTGCAGGCGTAGGCAATATTATCAAAAATGAAGTGCTGTATCGCGTCCATGTACATCCGGAATCATTGACCGGCAAACTGCCAGAATTAAAAATCACGGAAATCATTGAGCAAGCGCGTATTTACAGTTTTGAATTTCTGGCATGGAAGAAGCAATACGAACTCAAGAAACATTGGTTGGTCCATACCAAAAAAACATGCATACGTTGCAATTTGCCGCTGTTACGAAAACACACAGGCGTGAAAAAACGTCGCAGTTTTTTCTGTGAGAATTGCCAGATGTTATACCCATGAAACAAACGGAAATCATCACCGGCTGTTCAAGCTTTTACAATCGAAAATGGACAGGCGTTTTTTATCCCGACGATTTATCGACAAAAAACTGGTTTGCCTATTACTGCGAACATTTCGATACGTACGAACTCAACGCAACGTTTTATAAATTCCCTACCGTAAATAGCCTGCATGCCTGGTACAAGAAAAGTCCGGACGGATTCATATTTTCCGTCAAGGCGCCCAGGCTCATCACGCATAACAAAAAATTTGACGACTGCACACGTGAAATCAGCGAATTATATGCAGCATGTCTGGACGGAATGAAAGACAAGTTCGGCTATGTGTTGTTTCAGTTGCCGCCCAGCTTTCATTACAGCCCGGAAAGACTGCAACGGATCGTCAATCAGCTTGATTCCGATATTCAAAACGTCGTTGAATTTCGTCATGAAAGCTGGTGGAACAAGGATGTATACGATGCCTTCATCGATAACAAGCTTATATTTTGCAGCGTTAATCATCCAACGCTGCCTACGGCTATAATCGAGACTGCAGCAACCGGGTACATACGCTTGCACGGCAATCCAAATATGTTTTATTCGGAATACAGTCTTGAAGCTTTGAACACGCTGTATACCGCTATAAAACAAACTGCAATTCTCGATAAGGCAATGGTTTATTTTAATAATACTGCCGGTACCGGCGGAATTATTAATGCTTTGGCGATGAAAAATCTGTAAGCAGCTACCGGTTCATTTCCTTTTTTTTAAAATTTTCCCGACTTGCGCGTAGCGCTACCTGCATAACTTCTTATCGCGAATCTCTGCATTTTTTTGTCACATTAATTTCAATTATTTATAATAAAATTATAATAATAAAAATAGATAATAACAAGGTAAATTAGCATTTTACGCATCAGTAAATAACAGCTTATTTCATAGCAAAATACTGATAATTATAAATAATTTATAAATCAATTTGACAAAGGAATAAAATGATCAACAATAAAATTCTTGTAATGACCGTTGTTTCATTCGCGAGCTTTAGCGGATTTGTACACGCGGAGGGGGTGG
>JAJYPZ010000200.1 GCA_021794855.1 Pseudomonadota bacterium
AGGCCGAAATTCGCGACTGGCCTGTGTTGGGCTGGCTCGCAGCACAGGCAGGTACTGTATTTATACGCCGCGACCGTTTGCGAGATCTGGTGACAGTATCGCAAACGTTTATAACGCATCTGGAAGGCGGTACTGCAGTAGGCGTGTTCCCGGAATCGACCACGTCCGACGGAAAAGCGCTCCTGCCATTTAAAACGGCATTATTTCAGGTAGCGATTAATGCTCGGACGGATTGTTATCCGGTCGCCATATGTTACGATCAACCCGAGGCAATCTGGATTGAGGACATGGGTTTGTTATCGTCAGTCTGGCGCCTGATGGCGTTAAAACAGACTACTGCCTATATTCATTATTGCCCGGCTATCTCGTTTCACGGACATAATCGGCACACGCTTGCCCGGGCGAGTGCTACGGCTATCGCCAACGCGTTATGCCTTCCTGCGCAGCACAATTTATTTGAAACACCATCCGATCTTCCAGTCTTAACGCACTAAGCTTGCCGCCCCATAAACAGCCTGTATCGAGGGCTATGCAATCGCTATCCACATGCAAACCCAATGCCGACCAATGGCCGAAAACGATAGGGGAACCTGCGCTGAGACGATTAGGCACCTGAAACCAAGGCAGATAACCAGTGGGAGGATGGCGGGGATCACCTTTTGCCTTGAAATCCATTTCGCCGTCCGGCGTACAAAAACGCAGTCTGGTCATCGCGTTGGTAATGACTCGCAGGCGCGGCATTCCGGTTAGCTCATCATGCCAGCAGTCTGGTTTGTTGCCGTACATCTGTTCCAAAAAAAGACGATAATTGTCTGATCGTAATACCGTATGCACTTCGGCGGCGAGTTCGAGCGACTGTGGGATGGTCCACTGCGGCAGCAAGCCGGCATGCACCAGGAGATACCCGTTGACGTGAACGACCAAAGGCAGGTTTCGGAGCCATTGCAATAGTTCTTCGCGGTCGGGCGCAGCCAGAATCGCATGTAGCGTATCTCCAGGCAAAGCCTCAGCCATCCCTTCCGCCAATGCCAGCAAATGCAAATCATGGTTGCCCAGAATGGCCTGAATGTCGTTTTCTCGAGCCCATCGCAATACCGCAAGGGAATTGTCTCCGCGATTAACCAGATCTCCCAGTAGGTAAATTTTGTCGACGACCGGATTGAAATCGATTTGCGTCAGCATTTGCTGCAATGCAGCAAAACATCCTTGTAAATCGCCTATGGCATAAGTACTCATAAATTTGTCCTGACCACACGTTCATTTGCATGCTCTGTTTGACAGACCGGATATTTCTTTTCAAACGAGCCGACAATAAAGCCCCTTGCTACGAATATTGCGGCGATTTTATCGCTCTAACGCTAAGCTCTGATTACAATATCACGATGCGCGATATGCTCCTGGTATCCATGTGTTTTCTTTGGAGTCTATTTTCAAAAGCATTCCGGAGACGAATCGTCTGTTAACGCCAGATAGGCTTTTGAGGTAAAATACTTGTTCTCACCTATTATTTTTATCCCATGCATTCCCATCTTAACGCCTCGCAGCGCGAAGCTGTCAAGTATCTTGACGGCCCCTTACTGGTTTTGGCGGGCGCCGGCTCGGGCAAAACCCGTGTCATTACGCAAAAAATAAACTATCTTATCGAAGAATGCGGATATTCGCCGCAACATATCGCTGCAATTACCTTTACCAACAAAGCCGCCCGCGAAATGCAGGAACGCGTTTCTAGTTCGGGGCAGAGATCTGTAAAGGGACTGACCATTTGTACTTTTCATGCGCTGGGTGTACAGATCATGCGTCAGGAAGCACATCGTTTAATGTACAAACCGCAGTTTTCCATACTCGATTCCGCCGATACAATGCAGATTATCGCAGAAATCATAAAAACCACCGACAAGCAGGAAATCCGCCGCGTACAGTGGCGCATCGGCGCTTGGAAAAATGCACTGGTTTCGCCGGATGCGGCGCAGAATCATGCCGAAACCGATCTCGATGCCAGCTACGCCAAAATCTATCTGCGTTATCAAGATACCCTGAAAGCCTATCAGGCGCTAGATTTCGACGATTTGATCCGGTTGCCGGCCGAATTGCTCGCGACGGATGCCGATATGCTGGAAAAATGGCGCAAAAAACTTCGTTACCTGCTGATAGACGAATATCAGGATACGAATGCCTGTCAATATCAGATCGTCAGGCAATTATGCGGCGTATCTGGGGCATTTACGGCGGTAGGCGACGACGATCAGGCTATTTACGGCTGGCGCGGCGCGGACGTGAAAAATCTGCACCAATTGCACGACGATTATCCGAATTTGAAAGTGATCCAGCTAACGCAAAATTATCGGTCGACGCTCCGTATTTTGCAAGCCGCCAATAGTGTCATCGCCAATAATACCCGTTTATACGATAAGCGGTTATGGAGCGAACACGGCATGGGCGACCCGTTGCAAGTGCTGGTCGCCAAGGACGAAAACGAAGAAGCGCAAAATGTAGTCATGCGTCTGCTGGCGCACAAGTTCGAGCATCGCACCCGCTACAGCGATTATGCTGTGCTCTATCGCGGCAATCACCAGGCGCGGATCTTCGAGCAGTTTTTGCGCAACGAGAAAGTGCCCTATGAAATGTCCGGCGGACAATCTTTTTTCGATCGTGCCGAAATCAAGGATCTGATCGCATACATGCGGCTGCTGACTAACAGCGACGACGATCCGGCGTTCATACGAGCTGCCACTACACCCAAGCGCGGCATCGGTGCAGGAACTCTGGAAAAACTGGGAGAATATGCCGGTCAGCGTCATACGAGTTTGTTTACGGCAGCGTTCGAGATGGGATTCCAGTCGCGCATTCCGGCAGCGCAACTGGAATCGCTGCTGATTTTCTGCCGCTACATCAATGCACTGGAAGCGCGCATCCGGAATACGCCGGCCGGCGTATTGATGGCGGATCTGCTCAAGGATATTGCTTACGAAAACTATCTGTTCGATAGCGAAGAAACGAGGGCGGCACAGAGCAAATGGGATCATGTGCAGGAATTCGTAGCCTGGCTAGGTAAAAAAGGCGAAGCGGACGATAAAAACCTGATTGAACTGACACAGACGATTGCTTTGATTACCTTGCTGGAAAATCGCGACGGCAATGAACTTGATGCGGTGCGCCTGTCTACGATCCATGCCGCTAAAGGACTGGAATTCGGTCATGTGTTTTTGGTGGGCGTCGAGGAGGACATCCTGCCGCATCGCGAATCGGTCGAAAACGGCACGCTGGAAGAAGAACGCCGTCTGATGTATGTAGCGATTACGCGTGCGCAACGTTCGCTGACCTTGAGTTACTGTCAGCGCCGCAAGCGTGCGGGCGAAATGCAGGCATGCGAACCGTCGAGATTCATTTCCGAAATCGCCAACGAAGATATCCGCCGTCCTGACCAGAATACCGATCCCGAATTGCAGCGCCGACAAGGCAACGCCCGTCTCGCTCAATTGAAGGCCATGCTGGCGCAATAATAAGTATATGCGCTGACGGGGCAATTCCTGCCTGGATCCAGACTCGATTCAAGCAATTTCCCTCCGCGACCGTTTACGGAATACATTGCTGGACTCTTTTTGTTTTGTTATAATAATTCTATTATTAATAAAAAAATTAATGATTAACGGGGGTGCTATGAATTTTGTATGTCCTGCTTGCAACAGTGACAATGTT
>JAJYPZ010000201.1 GCA_021794855.1 Pseudomonadota bacterium
ACACGACCCCCGTAGCGATGCTGCTCGATATCGAAATGCCGCGAATGGACGGATTCGAATTGACCAAAGTCATGCGAGCGGATCATAAAATGGCGAACATCCCCATCATCATGATCACCTCGCGGACCGCCGACAAACATCGAGACCACGCATTCAGCCTGGGGGTCAATGCCTATCTCGGCAAACCCTATCAGGATGAAGTGCTGCTGGAAAAAATCAGGGAACTGAGCGGCGCCGACGCTACGGCCTGATACGAGACTCACTGTTAAACGTCTACCCCCTTGACGCTTTTACCTGCAAGGGGGCGAATGTCAGAAACCGGCTACCGGCTTATACGCGCCCGTATATCTCCGAGCCTTGCTTCACAAACTCTATCGCTTTCACTTCCATGCCCTGCTGTAACGCCGCTTGCTCTGACAAGCCTTGCTGAGCCGCGTAATCGCGCACGTCCTGCGTAATTTTCATCGAACAGAAATGCGGCCCGCACATGGAACAGAAATGCGCCACTTTAGCCGAATCCTTAGGCAGGGTTTCGTCGTGAAATTCGCGCGCCTTGTCAGGATCTAGGCCGAGGTTGAACTGGTCTTCCCAGCGGAACTCGAACCGTGCCTTGGATAAGGCATTATCCCGGATCTGGGCACCGGGATGGCCTTTTGCCAGATCCGCTGCATGCGCCGCTACCTTATACGCCATGATGCCATCTTTTACGTCATTCTTGTCGGGCAAACCCAGATGCTCCTTGGGCGTAACGTAACACAGCATCGCCGTGCCGTACCAGCCGATTTGCGCCGCGCCGATGGCGCTCGTAATATGATCGTAACCGGGCGCGATGTCGGTAGTCAGCGGGCCCAGCGTGTAGAACGGCGCTTCGTCGCACCAATCCAGTTGCAGATCCATATTTTCCTTGATCAACTGCATCGGCACGTGACCCGGACCTTCTATCATCACCTGGCAATCGTGCTTCCATGCCACCTGGGTGAGTTCGCCCAGCGTTTTCAGTTCCGCCAGTTGGGCTTCGTCGTTCGCGTCATAAATCGATCCGGGACGCAATCCGTCGCCCAGACTGAAACTGACATCGTAAGCCTTCATGATGGCGCAGATGTCCTCGAAGTGCGTATAAAGAAAGCTCTCTTTATGATGCGCCAGACACCATTTGGCCATGATCGAACCACCGCGCGAGACGATCCCTGTCATACGTTGCGCGGTCAGCGGCACATGCGCGAGGCGCACACCGGCGTGTATGGTAAAGTAGTCCACCCCTTGTTCGGCCTGCTCGATCAGGGTATCGCGGAACATTTCCCAGGTCAGGTCTTCCGCCTTGCCGTTGACCTTTTCCAGCGCCTGATAGATCGGAACCGTGCCGATAGGCACCGGCGAATTGCGGATAATCCATTCGCGGGTTTCGTGGATATTCTTCCCGGTCGACAAATCCATCACCGTATCGCCGCCCCAGCGTATCGCCCAGGTCATTTTTTCGACTTCTTCCTGGATAGACGAGCCGAGCGCCGAATTGCCGATGTTGGCGTTGATTTTGACCAGAAAATTACGACCGATGATCATCGGTTCGGTTTCGGGGTGATTGATATTGGCCGGAATGATGGCGCGGCCGCGCGCCACCTCGTCACGGACGAATTCCGGCGTGATTTTTTCCGGCAAAGCCGCACCGTAAGCCTGACCGCGATGCTGGCGGCTCAGCAGGTCGTACATTTTCTGCCCCGTGGGTCCTGCGGTTTTGAGCGCTGCGAAATATTCTTCGCGACGCATGTTTTCGCGGATCGCGACGTATTCCATCTCCGGCGTAATAATGCCGCGCCGCGCGTAATGCATTTGCGTAACATTCGCGCCCGCTATCGCTTTGCGCGGCTGACGCAACAAGCCGGGGAAGCGCATGGCATCCAGATTCGCATCATGCGAGCGCATGTTACCGTATTCGGAACTCAAGCCTCCCAGCACTTCCGTGTCGCCGCGCTCGGCAATCCAGTCGGCGCGCACCGATTCCAGACCGCGACGTATATCGATATCGGCAGCGGGATCGCTGTACGGCCCCGAACAGTCATACACGTAAATCGGCGGATTCGCTTCGGCGCCCATAGAGTCTGGGGTATCGGACTGGCTGATTTCCCGCATGGGCACCCGGATGTCCGACCGGGAACCGGACACGTAAATTTTGCGCGAATTGGGTAAAGTTTGCACCGCAGCCTCGTCGACGTGGGCGGTGGCAGCAATAAATTCGGGATTGGCGTTCATTAACAGGCGTCCTTGGCAAATAGCGTAGGAGCATCGAGTGCTTCCCTACGACGGCATAATCCGTATCAGGTTCAAAGGGTATCTCTCGCTTCATGCATTTTTCGCATGAAGACCCCTAGCAGAAGTGTTAAAGTATAGGATTTATGGAATAATCGCAAGTAATTCTGAGAGCAAGGTATAACAATGAATATCGAACAAGCCCGCTTTAACATGATAGAACAGCAAATTCGTCCGTGGGACGTACTGAATCCAACAGTACTCGATCTACTCAAACAGATCAAGCGCGAGGATTTTGTGCCCGCTCCTTACCGCAGTCTGGCTTTTGTGGATATGGAAATTCCGCTGGGTCATGACGCCAGCATGCTGTCGCCCAAGATGGAAGCCCGCATTCTGCAAGAACTTGCCGTAATAAAAACCGACACGGTTCTCGAAGTAGGAACCGGCAGCGGTTACCTTACCGCTTTGCTTGCGGCATTGGGAAAACACGTATACAGCGTTGATATAGTCGCAAATTTCAAAGCTGCCGCCCAACTTAAATTAAAATCCCAAGGATTGCGCAACATCACCCTCGAAACCGGCGATGCGGCGCGAGGATGGTCACGCCACGGCAAATACGATGTCATCGTCCTGACCGGCTCTACTCCGGTTTTACCGCAAACTTTTATTAACGACCTCAACCCCGGCGGCCGTTTGTTCGCCATCACCGGCGATGCACCGGCAATGACGGCTCAACTCGTGCATTGCGTAGCGCCGGAAGCCTATCGCACCATTACCTTGTTTGAAACCAGCGTACCGCCCCTAAAAAATGCGCTTCAGCCCGAACGCTTCGTATTCTAGCCGCGGATTCGCCTCGCTGAAGCCGGGTTGCCGCTTTTGCCCGAGATCCCTAGCCGTCGATAGCCGAACTCGCTAACCAGACAGGATTCATCATGAACAAACCCGGATTTTCTACCGCAATTCTGCACAGCGACCGGCAGCAACCCGATCAGTATCGAGCCATACATCGGCCTATGCATCCTTCCGTAGCCTATGCTTACAGCGATCCCGAAGATCTGATCAAAGTATTTCAAGGCAGCCAGTCGGGTTATGTGTACGGGCGGCAGGGCAACCCCACTACGTCTGCGCTGGAAACGAAAATAAACCTTATGGAACAAGGCGTAGCAACGGCCTGTTTCAGTACCGGCATGGCAGCATTGGCGGCAAGTTTTCTGGCGCTGTTGCGTGCCGGCGACCATCTGGTCGCCAGCTCATTTCTGTTCGGCAACACCAACAGCCTTTTTACGACGCTGAGCACGCTCGGCATAGAAATCAGTTTTGTCGACGCCACCGATAGCGCCAATGTGACGGCCGAAATACGCGATAATACGCGCATGGTCTTCGTCGAGACCATCGCCAATCCCCGTACCCAGATCGCCGATCTCGTCGGTATCGGCGATC
>JAJYPZ010000202.1 GCA_021794855.1 Pseudomonadota bacterium
CCGTGCTCGGCGATCGCAGCAAACAATAATAAATCGTCGGCGGATAAGGATGACTGTTCCATTTCCGGAACATTCTATCCCGAAATGCCATCTTACGTGTCGAATTTGAAACGGTTATCATAAAACCAGATCAAATTTAAAAGGAAAAATCGTGGACATGCCATTTCAGCCAGACGCAGTCACGCATTCCCGCCATATCGAACAGATCGTAACGGGCGTGGCGACCAGTGACGGCGCCGGAGTAAAGCTGACCAGAGTCCTCGCTCAGACGTTACAGAAACGGCTGGATCCGTTTTTGATGCTCGATGCGTTTCGCAGCGACGATGCGGACGATTACATAGCGGGATTTCCCGATCATCCGCATCGAGGCTTTGAAACCGTGACGTATATGCTGTCCGGGCGGATGCGGCATCGCGATAGCGCAGGCAATGAAGGTTTGTTGCAAAACGGCAGCGTCCAGTGGATGACGGCCGGGCGAGGCGTCATCCATTCGGAAATGCCGGAACAGGAAAATGGCGTGATGGAAGGTTTCCAGCTTTGGCTGAACCTGCCGGCGCAGCGCAAATTGTGCGAACCGTGGTATCGCGACATCGCAGCGGCGGATATACCGGAATACGACACGGCACAAGGAGCGTCGGTTCGCGTCATCGCCGGGATCAGCAATGGCGTGGCAGGAGCCATGACGCGCGAAGACACCGAGCCTTTGTATCTCGATCTCGCGTTGCAGGCCGGAAGTACGTTCGCTACGGCAATACCCTCCGCCGACAACGCCTTCATTTATGTTTATCGGGGTGCTGCGGTCATCGCCGGCAAGACGGTAGGCGAAGGAAGGTTAGGCATACTGGACAACAATCGTGCCGCAGACGGTGTGGTGATTCACGCGGCAGAGGCGACCCGGCTGATATTGATTGCCGGCAAGCCGCTGGGCGAGCCGATCGTGCAATACGGGCCATTTGTGATGAACACGCAGGAGCAGATCTATCAGGCCATTGCCGATTTCCGCGAGGGCCGGTTTTCTCCAGCGGAAGGTTCGTTAAAATGAATCCGCAACCGGCTCTGTTCATTTCGCACGGTTCGCCGATGCTGGTGATGGAAGACAGCCCGGCTCGACGTTTTCTGAGCGGCTGGAGCCTGCGCCATCCGGCGCCGCAAGCGATACTGGTGGTGTCGGCGCACTGGGAAAACCGGGGCGATCCCGCTGTAAGCACGGCTCAGCTACCGGTTACGGTACACGATTTCGGCGGGTTCCCTCCGGCATTGTACGAGATCGAATAT
Source organism: Pseudomonadota bacterium (assembly GCA_021794855.1). The sequence continues at coordinate 1,276 of JAJYPZ010000202.1, forward strand.
CCTGCCCCTGGAGCACCGCAAATTGCCGGGCTGGCGATAAATCTGTTGCGCGAAGCGGGCTATACGGTAAAAGAAACCGCCAGTCGCGGACTCGATCACGGCGCCTGGGCGCCTTTGAGCCTGATGTTTCCGGCTGCCGACATACCGGTATTTCAGGTATCATTAATAACAGGCGGCAGTCCCCGCGAGCATTACCGATACGGCCAAGCGCTGCAAACCTTGCGTAACCGCGGCGTGCTCGTCATCGGTTCGGGTTCCATGACGCATAACCTGTACGAATTCATGGGCCATGACCGGGAGGATGAAGCACCTGACTGGGTCACCGAATTCGAGCTCTGGATAGATCGGGCGCTCGTTGACGAACGTTACGAAGATTTGATGAATTACCGGACGCTGGCACCTTTTGCCAGACAAAATCATCCCACCGACGAGCATTTGCTGCCGCTGTTTTTTGCCTTGGGTGCTGGCGGAGCCGGCACGAAGGCGACGAAAATACACAGCAGCCATACTTATGGCGTGCTGTCGATGAATGCTTATTCATTTACCGCGGATTCGGCTCAATTCATTGCGTCCGCGGTCAGCTCGGAGAAAACGCATGACTGACACCGTCTTTTCCGGCGTGGAATTGCTGCCAGAGTCTGTAAATCCACGCCAACTGTTTATCCTGCTGCATGGTTTCGGTACCAATGCAGCCGATATGGTGCCGCTGGCCGAGCGTTTCCGTTCGGCATATCCAGATGCCGCATTTTTGATTCCGGAGGGAACGTATGCCCTTGGCGAATCGGGTACGCGCAGGCAATGGTTCGATATCGAGGGCGTGGCGGAAGACAACCGGCCCCAACGCATCGCCGATGCGATGCCGGCTTTATTAACGCTGGTACGGCAAGCGCAGGACAGACTGAAGATTTTATCCTCGGATACCGCGCTGGTGGGCTTTTCGCAAGGCGGCATCATGGCGCTGGAGTTCAGCAGCCGCCACGACGGCAACGCAGGCAGGATACTGGTGTTTTCCGGGCGTTACGGCAAACTTCCCGAGGTGGCGCCCGAACTGACCACAATCCATTTATTTCATGGCGAACTCGATCGGGTGATTCCGGTCGATCATGCCTATGCGGCGTATGCGGCGCTTACCGATCTGCAGGGTGATGTGACTTTGGATCTCGCCGCAGACTGCGGTCATGAAATAACGGATGCGCTTATCGACAAGGCCGTTTCCCGCCTGCAAACCTGCGTCCCCTTACGCAGTTGGAAAAGAGCCCTCGATAGCGCATGACGGCAGCCGTTATACGCTATTGCCGGGGTTGGTATTCCGTGACCCAGGACTGTAGTTTGAGCTTGACTTCGGTTTCGCTCACCACGATATCCTGTTCCAGCCAATCCATGGCGCAAGCGAGCCATTCCTCCTCGACTGCGCGCGCCTGCGCAATACGCAGTTTCGGATGCGGGGTTGGCAGCGTATGCTCGTCGTCGGCGAGCAGTTCTTCGTACAGTTTTTCCCCGGGCCGCAAGCCGGAATAAACGATTTTGATGTCGTTTTCGGTGTAACCGGACAGTCGTATCATATCGCGCGCCAGATCGGCGATTTTCACGGGTTCGCCCATGTCGAGGACGAAAATTTCTCCGCCTTTGCCCATCAGTCCCGCCTGCAATACCAGCTGGCATGCTTCGGGAATGGACATGAAATAACGGGTGATGTCGGGATGGGTGACGGTGATCGGGCCGCCGGCGGCGATCTGCTCCTGGAATTTCGGGATGACGCTGCCGGAACTGCCGAGCACATTGCCAAAACGTACGGCGATAAAACGCGTTGTGTGTCCTGTTCGATTTTGCAGGCTTTGGCATACCATTTCGGCCAGCCGTTTCGATGCGCCCATGACATTGGTCGGATTCACCGCCTTGTCGGTGGAAATGAGGACGAATTTGGCCACGCCATGCTGCTGGGCGGCATGGGCCAGAGTATACGTTCCGAGCACATTATTGCGCAGCGCCTGCCAGGCATTGTTTTGTTCCATCAGCGGCACGTGTTTGTACGCGGCTGCGTGAAACAGGATGGACGGGCGATGGAGCGCGAGCAGATCATTGATCAGCACGCGATGCTTCACGTCGCCTATGGCGCACACCAGCGGCAGATCGGGACAGTGCGCGGCAAGCTCCTGTTCGATCCGGTATAGCGCCAGTTCGCTCAGTTCCAGCAATATCAGCAATTTCGGCCGATACCGCCCGATCTGCCGCACCAGTTCCGAGCCGATCGAGCCGCCGGCCCCGCTGACCATAACGACCTGGCCGGTGAGCAAGGCATGCAATCCTGCATCGTCGAGCTGCACCGGATCGCGTCCGAGCAGATCGTCGAGTTCGATTTTGCGCAGCGCCGAAACGGTGACCTTGCCGCTGGCCAGGTCTTCGAACGCC
>JAJYPZ010000203.1 GCA_021794855.1 Pseudomonadota bacterium
TGCGCATGGCATTGCGCATACAGCGCGCCGCGCCTTCCCCGCTTTCCACCGGAGCAGTCATATGATACGCATCGCCCGTCATGCCGAAACCGGCGAGCTCTGCATAGATACGTGCGCCGCGTGCGCGGGCATGCTCGTATTCTTCGAGAACGACTACGCCTGCGCCTTCGCCCAGAACGAAGCCGTCCCGCCCTTTATCCCACGGCCGACTGGAAGCGGCCGGATCGTCATTGCGCGTCGAAAGCGCTCGCGCCGAGGAAAAACCGCCGATACCCAAAGGGCTCAATGCCGATTCGGCGCCGCCGGCGACCATCACATCGACGTCGCCGTACTCGATCATGCGCGCGGAATCGCCGATGGCATGCGTAGCTGTTGCGCAGGCAGTCACCATCGCCAGATTCGGGCCTTTCAATCCGTACATGATAGACAGATTGCCCGAAATCATATTGATGATGGAAGCCGGAATAAAAAACGGCGAGATTTTCCTGGGTCCGCTGGCCAGATAAGCGCTATGCGTCTCTTCGATGAGCGGCAAGCCCCCTATGCCGGAACCGATGCTGACACCGATCTGCTCGGCGTTCGCTTCGGTAATCACCAATCCCGAATCCTTGATAGCTTCTATTCCCGCCGCCAGACCGAACTGTATGAACAAATCCATACGGCGCGCCTCTTTGGGATTAAGATAGAGACTCACATCGAAATTTTTTACCTCGCCGGCAATTTGAGAAGCAAAAGGACTGGGATCGAACCTTGAAATTCTGGTTATGCCCGACACCCCTGCCTGTATATTTCCCCAACTGGTCTGGATCCCCGTACCGACCGGGGAAACAATCCCGAGTCCGGTAATTACAACTCTGCGTTTGGACAAGACAGCTCCGAAAGTACTAAAATTATTTATTTAAATGACCACTAACGTAATCGATCGCTTGCTGGACGGTAGTGATTTTCTCGGCTTCATCGTCCGGTATTTCGCACTCGAACTCTTCTTCCAGCGCCATTACCAGCTCTACCGTATCCAACGAATCAGCGCCCAAATCGCCGGCAAAGGAAGACTCGGTTTTTACTTCAGCCTCGTTAACGCCTAATTGTTCTGCAACGATTTTTTTGACGCGTTGTTCGATATTGTCCATTTACCTACTCCAAAATTATAAAAAAGCCCCGCCATTCTAGCAAAAATAGCCGAATAACACCATGTTGCTACCAATAATCCTGAGGTCAGGTTATCTATCGTTTTAAAATGCTGCGAATATCTATTATTTTTTTTAAAAAACATGTAGTTGTTTACTCCATGTACATCCCGCCATTAACGTGCAGGGTCGCCCCCGTGACATATCCGGCTTCGTCGGAAACCAGGAAACCGACTGCATGGGCGATGTCCGCGGTCAGACCTAAACGACCTAAAGGAATATGTTCGAGCAAAGCGGCTCGCGCGTTCTCGGGCAAGGCCCGCGTCATGTCGGTATCGATAAACCCGGGGGCCACGCAGTTTACCGTAATATTACGACTTCCGACCTCGCGCGCCAGCGATTTGGAAAATCCTGCCATCCCGGCCTTGGCGGCAGCATAATTGGTCTGTCCGGCGTTACCCATGGAACCGACTACCGAACTGATGTTGACGATGCGGCCGTAACGCGCTTTCATCATGCTGCGCAATACCGCGCGCGACAAACGAAACACGGATGTCAGATTGGTAGCGAGCACTTCGTCCCAGTCCGAATCTTTCATGCGCATCAACAAATCGTCCTTGACGATGCCGGCATTGTTGACAAGAATTTCGATTTCGCCGCGATCGTTCTGTATGGCGGCAATCGCAGCGGCTACGCTGTCAGCGCGAGTGACGTCCATAACCATCCCTGCTCCGTCCAGCCCTGCCTGCCGCAAATAACCGGTAATGGCTTCGGCTCCTTGAACGGAAGTTGCGGTACCGATGACCGCGATGCCGCGGCTGCCCAGTTCCAGCGCGATGGCCTGCCCTATGCCCCGTGTCGCTCCCGTCACCAATGCTATTCTTTGTTCAGGCATGTCTACTCCCGTTTTATCGAAAATTTGAACTCTTCCATCGCAGCTCGACTTACCAGCGCCGACGTCGCCATACGTTCGTCGATGCGCTTGCCTAGCCCCGCCAAAACCTTGCCCGGGCCACATTCCGCCGCCAGGACAATACCGGAGTTTGCCATGGTGACGATCGTTTCCACCCATCGCACAGGACTATACAGTTGCCGGACCAGCACTTCGCGAATCTGCTCCGGTTCGCGATGCGTCTGCACATCTGCGTTATGCAGCACGGGCACGAGCGGCTTCCGTATGTCTACCGCGTTCAGTGCGGCCGCCAGGCGAGTTGCGGCAGGCCGCATCAAGGCGCAATGCGAGGGCACGGATACGGGAAGCAAAAGCGCGCGCCTGGCGCCCCGTTCTTTCGCCGCGAGCATGCCGCGCTCGACGGCTGCTTTATGCCCTGCAATAACGACCTGGCCCGGCGCATTGAAATTGACTGCCGACAGAATTTCGTCCTGCGCCGCCTCGGCGCAAGCTGCGCATACGCTTTCATCGTCCAGCCCCAGAATCGCCGCCATGGCCCCGGCTCCGTCAGCCACCGCAGATTGCATGGCTTCGGCGCGCAAGCGTACCAGCCGCAAGGCGTCGGCAAAATCGATAGCGCCTGCCGCCACCAATGCCGTATATTCTCCCAGACTATGCCCTGCCATCGTATCGGGCATGCAGTCGCTCTCCGCCAGCCACGCCCGGAACGCAGCAATACCCGCCGTCAGCATCAAAGGCTGCGTATTGGCGGTCTGATTCAGCAGTTCGGCCGGCCCGTCGTTAACCAGCGTCCATAAATCCTGATCCAATATCTCCGACGCTTCGGAAAATGTCTCGCGCACTACGTCCAGCGCGCCCAGATCCTGCATCATCCCCAAAGACTGCGAACCCTGTCCGGGAAACAAAAAGGCAAATTTCATACGATTTTCTTTATTTTACAAATTTCTTTACTTGCAATCGTCATGCCCATTTCAACAGCACCGAGCCCCAGGTAAAACCGCCGCCGAACGCTTCCATCAGCACTACGTCGCCGGTTTTGATACGGCCGTCGCGCACTGCGGTGTCGAGCGCTAGCGGAATCGATGCGGCCGAAGTGTTCGCGTGTTTGTCGACCGTCACCACGACATTGTCCATGCTCATCCCCAGCTTTTTAGCTGTGGCCTGAATAATGCGTATATTGGCCTGATGCGGCACCAGCCAGTTAATATCGGATTTCTGCAGATTATTGGCCGCCAGCGTTTCGTCCACGATCGCATCCAGCGTTTTGACGGCGATTTTAAATACGGCGCTGCCCTGCATTTGCATGGCATACGCGCCATCGACGCCTGCCGATACGCCACCGTTGACGCACAGTAAATCGCGGTAGCGGCCGTCGGCGTGCAAATGGGTGGAAATCACGCCCGGCGCTTCGCTGGCGGTCAGAATGACTGCGCCGGCACCGTCGCCCCACAAGATGCAATTACTCCGGTCGCTCCAGTCGGTAATGCGCGACAAAGTTTCAGTTCCCACCACCAATGCGCATTTGGCCTGACCGGCTCGGATGAAATTATCGGCAATAGACAAGGCATAGACAAACCCGCTGCATACTGCCTGCACATCGTACGCC
>JAJYPZ010000204.1 GCA_021794855.1 Pseudomonadota bacterium
GCGCGGTACGGTATCCTGATCAAGGATGCGGAAGCGCTGGAAATTGCGCATGCTGTACGCTGCGTGGTGTTCGACAAAACCGGTACCCTGACGGCAGGTCGGCCCGATCTGGTGGCGACGGAACCGATAGACGTTACAGCGGACGAATTGCTGGGTCTGGCGGCGAGCTTGCAGCAAGGCAGCGAACATCCACTGGCGCGTGCGGTGCAGGCGGCCGCCGCCGCCAAAAATCTGGTTCTGCACAGTGTCGGCGGCGTCAGAGCGCTGCCCGGCCTCGGGATACAGGGCAAGCTGGACGGAACGGTAATTTCTCTGGGGAGCGGCCGTTTGATGCAGGATCTCGGTCTGACGACTGCTGCGCTGGCGGGAAGCTCGGCGCAGCACGAACAGGCTGGCCGCAGCGTGTCGTGGCTGGCGCAAGAAATCGACGGCCGATATAGTCTGCTCGGTTTGCTCGCTTTCGGCGATACGATAAAACCCGGAGCGAAAGGGGCGATCGACCGCCTGAAAGCGCTGGGCGTGCGCACCGTCATGCTGACTGGGGATAATCGCGGCAGCGCGGCGCTGGTGGCGCAAGCCTTGGGTCTGGATGAGTTCAAAGCCGGGATGCTGCCCGGCGACAAGGTGCAGGCCATTGCCGATTTAAAATCGGACGGTACGATAGTGGCGATGGTCGGCGACGGAATCAACGACGCTCCGGCGCTGGCGGCGGCCGATGTCGGGATCGCGATGGCTACCGGCACCGACGTCGCGATGCACACGGCCGGCGTGACGTTGATGCGAGGCGATCCCTTATTGGCGGCGGATACGCTCGATATTTCCCGCAAGACTTACAGCAAGATCCGGCAGAATCTGTTCTGGGCCTTTATCTACAATCTGATCGGCATACCGCTTGCGGCGTTCGGCATGCTTAATCCCGTTATCGCCGGGGCGGCGATGGCGTTCAGCAGTTTTAGCGTGGTCTCCAATGCCTTGCTGTTGCGGCGCTGGCGACCTGCCGCCCGGAATTCCGCAGGCCGTTAGCGCTTAATTCTTATGCATTGCGGCGCGTAAAGCGCGCGTCTGCGTAAAGAACGTCCCCAGTCCGATGCCTGCTACGCAGACGACCGCAATGATTAATGGGAGGTTGATGTGAGCCAGCCCATGCACGCGGATGCCGGTATCGACGTTCCATGCCGCCAAACCGGGGAACAGCAGACTGAGTGCTCCGGCCAGCATGTACGCAATACCGCCCCATAATAGCGTACGCGCTGCCGTGGTGAGCGCAACGATACGTATGGCCTCGGGCGATAGTTGATGACTGGCGGCCATACGACCGAATAAGCCCCCGGCTATGACTTGGATGATCAATGTGCCGAAACCGAACAAGGCGCCGGGCACCCAGCCCCAGATCGCGTTAGGCATGGCCGGCGCGAGGGTAGTGTAGAGAATGAGGGCGAAAGCGCCGAAGCCCCAGCCGGCGACAAACCCGTGCACAGCGGGCATCCATCCGGTCATGCGGGCCCAAGAGCCGATGTTCTCGGTTGTGTTATCTTTGTCGTGGCATTTGCCGATCAGATGCAGATGCATACTGTGGCGTTGCTTCAACATCATCCATCCGCCCCAGGCCATTAACAGGCCGATAGGAATGAATAGTGCATCGTTCAGCCATTTGTTCTGTACCCAGCGTGAAAGTCCGAACCAGGCCAGTTCGCTGACTATGGCGCGTTGCAGCGTAAAAGTCGCGGAAAACAGTAAGCCTGCGCGCAAACCCTTGCGCGTGGAATAACCGCCGACCGCATAACTGAATGTAATCGGCCAGGTATGTTCGTCCGGCACCATGCCGTGTACCAGCCCCAACAGCAATGCGGTAACCAGAGCGGTAGTGACTCCCGGATGAGCGGGATTCCACAGATTGATAAATTCCATGATGCGGGTTAACTCAGTTCTGCAAGATAGTTCGTTATTCTGTTAGCCGAACAGAGAGTGAATTGCGTGCTTAGTGGCGCGGCGTACGCATAGCCCAGCCTATCATTGCAAGCGCCCAGCCGTCAAATAAGAGGCTGATGCCTACAAACATTCCGACCATCCATAACGATGAAGCGGGCCAGCCGATAAGGAACAATATGCCTAACAGAATATCTACGATACCGTTAAATATCATCCAGCCATGAACGCTGCGTATCCGGGTTCGGTCAGCCATCGAGAAACTGGCGAATGCATCCATGAACAGGTACAGGCTGAGCAATATAGCGATTGAAGCGATTCCGGTCAAGGGTCTGAGGACAATCAGAAAACCGGTAAACAGCAGCAGCGCGGATTTAATCCAGTCCCACGAAGTGGCGCCGTGTTTATAAGCGTGCCAACCCCAGAATACGCTGCCGAGGATCAATAGCCAGCCTATCAAAGCGGCAGTGATGACGGAAAGTACCACCGGCGTCAATATGCCGACTAAGCCCAGCACGATCAGTACTATTCCTATAATCAGCGTGTGGTCGCCGAAACGCTGAGCCTGTTGGTCTATCCAGGTTGGGTCCATGTCATCTCCTCAAAATATCGATTAGGTATTGTTGCGGAACCGGGACGAATTTGCGCCGGTGCTGTTGCCCTGTACTGCTCCGGCTATTAAAAGGCAAGCGCATACAAAAATAGCACGTTTTAATAAATTCAGGTAAGTTAAATTCCCGCCTTTCGTTCTTTGATTTAATATTTAGTTTTAATAAACAATTGGTTGCATATATCATTGCGATTGGAACGAATATCCGTTTAATTTTTTGAATTGTAATATTCGATGTTATCTATCGTACAAACCTATTTCGTAAGGCAGGTGATTCAGCGAATATTCGTACGTTGCCGGGAGATGTATCGGTCTGCCGGCGACAGGGTCGGGTATTCCGGTTTTAATCTTACGTTAGAATGAGAGGATTGCTGTTCATGCGGATTAAAAATCTGCTTGAATTTAAAAAATATTTGGCGCTAGAATAAGCATTCTGACTCTGAGCGACAGGAGCGAATTACGTCGATGCGCTACCGTTTTTATCGGTAGCGTCCATGTTTTTTCGGGCGCTGCTCGTGCAGGGATTAAACGGAATTGTCTGCATTTTGATTTTCCATTGATGAAAGGGAAGACACCATGTTCTGGCAACAGCGATTTAATAAATTCATCGAAAAGTTACGTGCCCACGACATTCCCCTGCGATTGCGACTTTGGACGGGCACGGCATTCGATCTCGGTTCGGCGCCGCGCGTTACTTTATCCATATTGTCTGCGGGCGGCCTGAAGCATTTCTTCATGCCGACGCTGGACAATCTCGGTCATGCTTATGTCGAAGGAGAAATCGACATAGAAGGCCGTCTGTCCGACGTGATAGCCGTCGCCGAACGTCTTGCCGTGCACGGTGCAAACGCGTCGTCGATACGCAGTAGCGTGCGTCGCGTTCTGCATACCAAGCAAATGGATGCGGAAGCGATTTCTTATCATTACGATGTCTCCAACGAGTTTTATTCATTGTGGCTGGATCGCAACATGGTCTATTCCTGTGCGTATTTCGGCGACGGCACGGAGTCGCTGGATGTTGCACAGGAGCGCAAGATCGATCATATCCTCAATAAATTGCGCTTGCGGCCCGGTGATACCCTGCTTGATATCGGTTGCGGC
>JAJYPZ010000205.1 GCA_021794855.1 Pseudomonadota bacterium
CCGATCTGCTACTCATCACATGAATGCGCACGGATTCGGTCCCGCGCAACTGAACCGGGCTTCAAATAACAAATACGTAATCCGCTCGCAAGCCAAGCAATTGCGTAAAACTTACAGCGCTACTGACAGAAATGCCAAATACAGCAACCTGATACCGCAATAGCACAACCATGCTGCCTACGGTTTTAAATTAAAAAATCAAAATTTGCGGATTGTCTGCCTCATTGCGAATTGCGTATTGAACGCGAACATAGCACAATGCGCACATTCCGTATTTTCATCGATTTCATATTCCATGATAGATAATGCACAGCTAGCCGTTGCCGTACACCAGAATGTTGCTGCCGCCCTGCATGAAGATATTGCTACGGGCGACCTGACAGCCCTGCTTATTCCTGCCGACCGCAACGCTTCTGCCCATCTCATCTGTCGCGATGCCGCAGTAATATGCGGCCGCCCCTGGTTTGAGGCCTGTTTTCGCATGCTCGATTCCAGTTTCAAGGTGAAATGGCATGCCGACGAAGGACAGCCGGTTTTACCGGACCAGATTCTGTGCGAATTCAGCGGTAACGCTCGCGCCCTGCTTACAGCCGAACGAACCGCGATAAATTTTCTGCAGACGCTTTCCGCTACCGCTACCGCAACGCGCCATTTGACGCAATTGACGCAAGGTTTATCCACGTTAGTGATGGATACCCGAAAAACCATACCCGGGTTAAGGCTTGCCCAAAAATACGCCGTGCTGACCGGCGGCGGGAGCAATCAGCGCATCGGCTTATTCGACGGGATACTGATCAAGGAAAATCACATCGCCGCTGCCGGTGGTATCGCTGCTGCGTTAGCCGCCACTCAGAACGCTGCCGTTCCGGTACAAATCGAAGTCGAGAATCTTCAAGAACTGGAAGCCGCGCTACAGGCCGGTGCCGTATTGATATTGCTGGATAATTTCGATCTCGACCAACTGCGCGCAGCGGTCAAACTTACGCATGGCCGCGCCATACTGGAAGCTTCGGGCGGTATCGACATGACGAATTTGCGCGCAATTGCCGAAACAGGCGTACAACGCGTTTCCATCGGTTCGATCACCAAGCATATACAAGCGGTAGACCTGTCGATGCGCATGGATTAATGCCGTACTGCGAGCCGGATGATAAACTACGGCCATGACCCTACAGTTAATAATTTCCGATCTCATCCCTGCCGCAGAAATGACAGCTTCCTTACTAGGCGATTTGCAGTTGCCATCCTTGAGTGTTTTGCTGGCTCGCGGTTCCCGTAACGAAGTTTCCGACGCCGGGAACCCGGAAGCTGTGCTGTGCAAACATTACGGCATAAAGCGGCAAATCGACTGGCCGATTGCTCCGTTCACTTTGCTGGCTGATGGCGGCGAACCGGACAAACATTATTGGCTGCGGGCCGATCCCGTACATTTGAGAGCCACCCGGGAACAGCTTATGCTGGTCGACAGCGGAGCATTCAATCTTGATCAGAACGAAGCAGAGCAGTTTGCCCAGGCCTTCAACCTGCATTTCCAGACTGACGGTTATACGCTTTATCCTTTGCATCCAAAACGCTGGTATATGAAGCTATCGCTGCCTCCGCGAATCACGACATTTTCCGTCAACGCAGTCACCGGCAGACATATCGATGCCTATCTGCCCAAAGGGGCCGATGCGCTGGACTGGCATCGATTCTACAACGAAATACAGATGCTGTTTTTCAGCCTTCCCATAAACGAACAACGCGAATCGCGCGGAGAGCTCGCCGTCAATAGTCTCTGGTGCTGGGGGGGAGGAACAATGCAGCTCGGTCTGAACCGCAACGACGGCATGCTATGGGCTAACGACAGCGATGCCCGCGCGCTTGCTGCAGCGACCGGCAGCCCTTACGCGCATTTGCCCGCCAATGCCGGCAGCATCGACAGCCCGGGGCTGGTATATCTCGACACCCTGTCCGGTGCCGCACAATACGCCGACTATCAAGGCTGGCGCGAAGCATTGCTGGAAATGGAAAAAAACTGGTTTCATCCTTTGCTCGCGCGATTAAAATCAGGCAAGCTGTCTTCGTTACGGATCACAACTTTCGCCCGCGACCATACCGTAAACTGGGAAATCGGCCGCGCAGATTTATACCGATTTTGGCGACGCGCCAGCGTCACGCAGTCCTTGACCCTGCCATCGAATGCATAAACAAGTGCAAGCGCGTCAGTCGAGCAAGGTAACGACTTACTCTGCGCGCTGGTACATCTGCAAATAAGCGGTTTTCTCCAGCGGCGGTACACGCGCTACCGCCAGCATATCCTGCAGATGCGCCGGCGTACTGATTCCGGCCAGAGAGGTTCCGACTCCCGGAGTCGATCGGTTAAACTGCAAGGCGCGTTGCGCATGATTTTTCAGCATCGGCATGGCCTGCTGCACCGGATCCATCGCCTGCTTGGCGAGATGCCCTTTAAACATGGTATGGCTGGCCATCAAATACACGCCCAGCTGATGCGCCGCCTGAATAGTCGAACCGATATTGCCCTGGCCCGTAGTCTGGCTGAATCGGGTAAATCCCTCCTGCATCACCTGATTAAACGGCATCTGAACGACCTTGAACTGATGTTTGGCCTGGTCGTCCTGCCAGATGGCGCGTGCCGCTTTCTCTGCATGACCTTGCATTGAAGTAATCGACTGAAATAGCGGGTTGTCGGTTTCGACACGGAATCCATCGAAGGTGGAAATCCCGTAATAACGCAATTTTTTATCTTTTACCGCCTGTTCGAGCACCATGAACACTTTTTCCAGCTTGCGGTTGAGCTGATCCTTGCCGATCACCGGAATATGGACTTCAGGCTGGTCGATCAAAAAAGCGTCCAGTGTTTCCACACCCAACAACTGGCGTGACAATTCCAGCTGAAAAGCGATATATTCGGGACTGATGCAATGAGCTTGGGTCAAGTCCTCGCTACGGCCCAATCCTTTGGCGACGACTTCCTTCTGAAACCATGCGGCCAGGTCGGCGGGCCGCTCGTTGCGAAAACTCAGAAAACCGCCTTTGGAAACCAGAAACATCTGTTCTCGCGCAACGCCGGCTTCCATAGCACGACGGATACCGAAACCGACTGCCGCCGCCGAGCGTCCGTAACGATAATGCGCACCGGTATCGATGACGTTGATTCCGCTGGTCAGTGCTTCGGCCACTATGTCGGCATATTGCGCATCGACTTCGTCGGTCGGCGCTCCGGGGAAAGTACCCAGCCCTAACGAAGACAATTGCAGATGTATATTAAGAAAATCGCTGTAATGACCTTCGGCGCACTCTTTGCCGAAAGTCGTCATGTAATTTTTGGTGGCTCGCATCGAGCAATAGCCGGGTATCAGGGTCGTAGTCATGGCGTATTCGCGAAAAATGGATGTTGTTGAATGAGAGTAATCAGATCCTGGATTTCCGGACGCACAAATATTGGCGATGCCGCATCGACGCGAGAATAAAATAACTGTTCGAAATGCGGCTCTTCTTCATCCATATCCCAGTCTACAGCATGCAGGGCGGCCACACCGTCGGGGGGGATGATCTCCGGCAACGTGCGTCCGGACAGTAAAGCCCACAATCCGGTCCAGGCGCGGGCCAGCACCAGCGGATGATATCCTCC
>JAJYPZ010000206.1:0-3323 GCA_021794855.1 Pseudomonadota bacterium
TGCGCGCCGGCGCTCTGGCCGCGCCGATGGACATCATCGAAGAACGTACCGTAGGACCCAGTCTGGGCGTGGACAATATCGAAAAAGGCTTCCATTCCAATCTGTGGGGGTTTGTCGCCGTCGCCGTATTCATGATCTTTTACTATCGCGTTTTCGGTATTTTCTCGACCATCGCCTTATCGGTCAACGGCTTGTTTCTGGTAGCCCTGCTCTCGATGATGCAGGCGACGCTGACGCTGCCCGGCCTCGCCGGTATCGCCCTGACACTGGGTATGGCGATCGACGCCAACGTACTGATCAACGAACGGATACGCGAAGAACTACGTAACGGCAATTCGCCGCAGGCGGCCATTCATGCCGGCTACGACCGCGCCTGGGGGACGATCCTCGATTCCAACATCACGACATTTATCGCCGGTATTGCGCTGTTCTGGCTGGGTTCGGGGCCGGTGCGCGGTTTTGCCGTGGTATTGTGCCTGGGAATCCTGACTTCGATGTTCAGTTCCGTCACCGTTTCGCGCGCGCTGGTCAATCTGACCTACGGCCGCCGTGTCCGGCTGGCTCACGTTTCTATCTAGCCGCCTACCCGAGGACTCAGTTATGGAATTTTTCAGAATCAAACACGATATCCCGTTTATGCGCTACGGGAAAATCACTACCGCCATTTCGCTGCTCACCTTTCTGTTCGCTATCTGGGCGCTGGCCTATAAAGGCCTGAATTTCGGCGTCGACTTTACCGGCGGAACGGTGATAGAAGTCTCATACACGCAGCCGGCGCAAATCGACCGAATCCGCGACACCCTGGCCAAAAGCGGGTTGACGCAGGTTACGGTGCAAACGTTCGGCACCGCTGAAGATATCCTGATACGCTTGCCGCTGCATACGGGCTCGACCAACGCTAAAACCAGCGATACCGTAATGGCCGCGCTCAAAGCGCAAAATCCGGATGTCACCCTGAAACGCGTCGATTTCGTCGGCCCGCAGGTCGGCAAGGAACTGTACGACAACGGCGCGCTGGCTTTGCTGGTCGTCGCCGGCGGCATACTGCTGTATCTGGCGCTGCGCTTCGAATGGCGTTTTGCCGTTTCGGCCATTATCGCCAATATCCACGACGTCGTGATTATCCTCGGCTGCTTCGCTTTTTTTCAATGGGAATTCAGCCTGACCGTCCTGGCCGGGATACTCGCCGTACTCGGCTATTCGGTCAACGAATCGGTCGTGGTATTCGACCGTATACGCGAAAACCTGCGCAAAATGCGTAAAGCGTCCATACCGGAAATTATCGATAACGCTATCACCACCACCATGAGCCGTACCGTCATCACTCACGGCATGACGCAAACCATGGTGTTATCCATGCTGTTTTTTGGCGGCGAAGCATTGCACAACTTCGCTCTGGCACTCACTATCGGCATTATGTTCGGCATTTATTCGTCCGTACTGGTCGCCTCCCCTCTGCTGCTTATGCTGGGCGTCAAACGCGAACACTTCATTAAAAACACCGCGCCCAAGACTGGCGTCACCGCCGACGGCGCGCAGGTTTAGCGGGAATAGAGGCAACCATGACCAACATCGATCAGGCCGAACTCGACAAATTCAGCGATCTCGCGCATAAATGGTGGGATCCCGACAGCGAATTCAAACCGTTGCACGACATCAATCCGCTACGTCTCGATTACATCGACCGGCACGCGCATATTTCCGGAAAAACCGTTCTGGACGTAGGCTGCGGCGGCGGTATCCTGGCCGAAGCGATGGCGGTTCGCGGCGCAACCGTGACCGGGATAGATCTCGCCGAAAAATCGCTTAAAATTGCCCGTTTGCATCTGCTCGAAACCGGCATCGAAGTCGATTACCGGTGCATAGCCGTAGAAGCGCTTGCCGAAGCGCAGCCGGCAAGCTTCGATACCGTGACTTGCATGGAAATGCTGGAGCATGTACCTGATCCCGCCTCGGTAGTGCGCGCCTGCGCAACGCTGGTCAAGCCCGGCGGCCTAGTGTTTTTTTCCACTCTGAACCGCAATCTCAAATCGTATCTGTTCGCGATCGTCGGGGCGGAATACATGCTGAATTTATTGCCGCGCGGCACCCACGCCTACGCCAAATTCATCAAACCGTCGGAACTGGCGCGGTTTGCCCGCGACGCCAGTCTCGAAATCGTCGAACTGGTCGGCCTGACCTATAACCCCTTCAATAAAAATTACAAAATCGAAGCCGACACCGACATCAATTACATCATGGTCGCACGCCGTCATGGTTGATGCGGTACTGTTCGATCTCGACGGCACGCTGGTCGATACCGCACCCGATCTTGCCCATGCGCTCAACGAGTTGCGGCAAATGCACGGCCTCATCGAGATGCCTTTCGAACTGATCCGCCCTTACGCGTCGCATGGCACGCAAGGCTTGCTGCAAATCGGCTTCAGCATCGCGCCCGGCCATCCCGCCTTTGCCGAGTTGCGCAGCGAATACCTCAGCCTGTTTCAGGATAACGGCAATCCCTACAGCCAGCTGTTCCCCGGCATGATGGAACTGCTCGACGAACTCGAAACCCGCGGCATCCCATGGGGCATCGTCACCAATAAGCCCGGCTATCTCACCACGCCCCTGCTCGAATCGCTGGGACTGGACGACCGCGCAGCCAGCGTCGTCAGCGGCGATAGCTGCGCGCACACCAAACCGCATCCCGAACCGCTGCTGACCGCCTGCCGCGAAATCGGCGTCCTTCCCAGTACCTGCGTCTACATCGGCGACGCAGAACGCGACATAATCGCCGCCCACGCCTGCGGCATGCCCGCGCTGATCGCCGAATACGGCTATATTGGCCCCAACGACGAACCCCTGAGCTGGCTCGCCGACGGATTTATTCAGACGCCTGCCGCATTACTTGAATACCTGGGTTACTGATTCCTGTATAATCACTACTCGAGCTGAAACTTTTACTGCTTCAGCCCGTCTATAGTTGTACCACAGGGGGCGACCTGGCTTCGACGTGGGTTACAAAGCAGCGCAGGGCATACCGAGGACGGATTACCTCGTAAATACAACCCGAAATCGTTTAACTGCAAACGACGAAACTTACGCTCTAGCCGCTTAAGTCGGCTGGACCCTGCACCAGTTTGCATACGAATTGGGCCGAGCAATCGGCAGCAGGGTAATCTCAGTATGATCGCTGTGTCCAGGGTTACTTTGGACATGGTTAAAACCAAGGTAACTCGCTGGTTGCCAGCCTGTTCGGCGGGCGTGTAACCGGTTAAAACCAAATCACCGGACTAAGTATGTAGAACTGTCTGTAGAGGGCTTGCGGACGCGGGTTCGATTCC
>JAJYPZ010000206.1:3333-3620 GCA_021794855.1 Pseudomonadota bacterium
CCAATCACTCTGCCCAACTGCTTACGCAGTCGGGCATTTTTTCGTCAGTCTGCATGTCTGCAAAAATTCTCTATGGTTTCCGGGATTACGGGATGGCGACTGAATCTGGCCGTTTTTAATCTCGCGGCGTTTTCTCTCCGGCCACCTACGAATCAAAAATCCCAGCCTCAGGACAGAACGCGGCGGGACCTTTTCAACGGCTTTTATCCTACCTGCCCTAAGCGCTCAAGCAAGTTCTTCAGCACTTCCGCTTCTGCGCTCACCCGGAAATACGCCCCTTCAGCTCC
>JAJYPZ010000207.1 GCA_021794855.1 Pseudomonadota bacterium
ATTTTCAGGATTTAACGTTTACAGCGATTCAAGCCTTATGCAGTACTAAAAAGCCGATATTTATCAAAACCGTTTTCTGTTTCACTCTCTTCTTATTATTCGGCTACAATAGAGTTGTATAAGCTTTTACGGCTCGGAAAACCGTCCGCACGAGGCAATCAGGCGGCGAATCTGGAAGTACGAAATTATTTTTGCCGTTTTTTTACGAGAAGAGAACAAGCGCTAATTGTGCAGAGAACTCTAAATATAATAAATAAGCTCGGTATTGCGGGAGACTAGAATGACCCTTTCCACCCTGACGCAGCAATTCGAACAATACAATTCCTGGCGCGGTAACCTAATCTCTCGCATCAGCGCCTATCGCGACTGGTTGCGCGCCGAGGAAATCAGCGACTGGCAGATCGATCTGCGCTTGCAGCATCTGATCGATCGTCTGGCCGAAGACAAGCTCAATGTGGCTTTTGTAGCCGAATTCTCGCGCGGAAAATCCGAACTCATCAATGCCATTTTCTTTGCCGACTACAAAAAACGGCTGTTGCCGTCCACCGCAGGGCGCACAACCATGTGCCCTACCGAATTATCCTACGATGCCGGCAAACCGCCGTGTATTCAGCTCCTGCCTATTTCGACGCGAGGCGGCAGCGTAACGACGACTGAATATAAACGCTACCCCGACGAATGGACCACTTTTCCGCTGAATGTCGATTCCGCCGACGAAATGCTGGAAACATTACAGCGCGTCAGCGACACCCGGCACGTCAGCAAGGAAGAAGCCGAAAAATACGGGCTGTATCGCGCGCAGGATGCCGATGCGCTGCTGACCGTTGCCGCAGACGGTACAGTGGAAATTCCGGAATGGCGCCACGCCTTGATCAATTTTCCGCACCCCTTGCTGCAAAAAGGGCTGGTCATACTCGATACGCCGGGGCTGAACGCCATAGGCACCGAGCCTGAGCTCACGCTAAATCTTCTGCCGAATGCGCATGCCATCATTTTCATTCTGGCGGCCGATACAGGCGTCACCAAATCCGACATCGAAATCTGGCGCAACCATATCGCCAACATGCATGGCGGCCATCGCGGACATCTGGTGGTACTAAACAAAATCGACGGGTTATGGGATGAATTGAAATCGCAGGCTGAAATCGACGAAGAACTTCATAAACAGGTTCTTTCCTGCGCCAGCATGCTTAATCTGGACGCCGGGCAAATTTATCCCGTCTCCGCCCAAAAAGGCTTGCTTGCAAAAATCAGCGACGATCCTGCTTTATTGAATAAGAGTCGTCTGCTCGAACTGGAATTTGCCTTGAGCGACCAACTGATTCCGTCCAAACAGGATATCGTGCGCGACAATACCGCCGGCGAAATGGGAGATCTCATCACCAATACGCACGAGCTATTAAATTCGCGCATGATCAATATCGACGAACAGCTCGAAGAATTAACCGGCTTACGGGGCAAGAACGAAGAAGTCGTGCAGCACATGATGAGCAAAATCGAAGAAGAAAAAGCCCAGTTCGAAAAAGGCTTGCAACAGTTTCACGCCTTGCGCAGCGTTTTTTCTCATCATTCGAATGAACTGTTCAGCTATCTCGGTATGGAACGCATCAAAAACGAGGTTCGCAAAACGCGAATGGACATGGAAAACAGCCGGTTCAGCGCCGGACTGCGGCAGGCAATGGGGACATTTTTCTCCAATGTAAACAAAAATGTCACGCAGTCGGCGAAAACGATAGAAGAAATCAAGGCGATGATGGCGGCCATGTACAAGAAATTCAGCACCGAACACGGACTGGCTGAAGTGTCGCCGCCCTCCTACTCCACCTTCAAGTACAAAAAAGAAATGGAACGCCTGGAAGATAGTTATAACAAGCACTTCAACACGCTATTCAACATGCTCACCAACGAACAGTACACGTTGACGGCCAAATTTTTCGAAACCCTGGCCAGCCGCGTCATCAATATCTATGAAGTCGCAAACCGCGAAGCCGATAACTGGCTCAAAGCGATGATGTCGCCCATGGAAACGCAAGTCCGGGAACATCAGATGCAATTGCGCCGGCGCCTGGAAAGTATCAAACGCATCCACAAAGCCACCGATACGCTGGAAGACAGGATCGCGGAACTGCAGGAAATGCGCGTTATCCTCAGCGACCAGTTGCTGGCGTTAAAACGGATTCATCTCGACATCGAACATGCCTTGACTACGGGTTTGCCGTTATCCGACACGCTTGCCGCCTGAAAGATTCACGCAACTCCCGTTCCGGATAGGGTACGCTCCGCTTCGAAAACAATCTTTCCTTCGACCAGCGTGTACATAACGGCCGCTTGCATTTCGTAGCCGAGGAACGGGGTGTTTTTACCCTGGCTTTTTAACGCTGACGCTTTTACGCGCCAACGTGCTTCCGGATTGAAAACACAGATATCCGCGGCATGGCCAGCCGCGAGATAGCCGGCATCGAGTCCAAGTATCCGGGCTGGAAACAACGTAATTCGAGCCAGCGCCTCCAATAATCCGATGCCGGCCTCCTCCGCCCATTTCAGCGTCAAGGGCAAGAGCAATTCCAGCCCAGTAGCGCCGGGCTCCGCTTCGCCGAACGGCATTTGTTTGGCGTCGTCATCGACAGGCGTATGGTCGGAACACAGAGCATCTACGGTACCGTTGGCCAATGCGGTGCGGATCGCAGCGCGATCCCGAATGGATCGCAGCGGCGGCACCAAGTGATAGTTCGGATCGAAATAACCGATATCCATTTCCGTCAGATGCAAGTGATTGATGCTGACATCGCAACTGATGTCCAGGCCGTCTGCCTTCGCTACTCGTACCATCTCGATGGACTGCGCCGAAGACAGGCGGCATAAATGCACACGGGCTCCGGTTTCGCGCACCAGCAGCAATATCGTCGCCACCGCTATGGTTTCCGCGCTGGGCGGGATGGCGGGCAAACCCAGTCGGGTTGCCACGAAGCCGTCGTGCGCCACGCCGTCCCGCGCCAGATACGCATCCTGCGGCCGCAACCAGACTGTAAAACCGAACGTGGCGGCATATTCCAGCGCCCGCACAAGTACCTGCGTATCGGTAATCGGCGCATCGGCCTGCGAAAAGCCGACACAACCTGCATCGCGCAATTCCGCCATTTCGGTCAACCGCTGCCCTTCAAGCTTTTGCGTCAGCGCGCCGATGGGATAAACCCGTGCCTGATTCAGATTCTGCGCGCGGAATTTGAGCATCTCCACCAGACCCGGCTCGTCCAGCGGCGGATCGGTGTCGGGAGGACACGCAAGACTGGTCACGCCGCCCGCGCAGGCGGCATTCATTTCCGATTCCAGCGTCGCACGGTATTCGAAACCGGGCTCGCGTAATCTGGCCGCCAGATCGACCAGCCCGGGGCACACGATGCAATCGCGGGCGTCGATGACCCGGTCAGGCAAAAATTTTTCGGGTTCGACGCCTATGGACAGTATTTTTCCGTTTGCAATGTAGACGTCCGATACGCGATCCAGACCGCTTTTCGGATCGATCACACGACCGTTTTTGATATGGATGTTCATGCTAATTTCCCGCCAACATGCTCATAACCGCCATCCGTACGGCAATGCCGTAAGT
>JAJYPZ010000208.1 GCA_021794855.1 Pseudomonadota bacterium
GTCAGAAAAAACGGTAATACTCTTGTCGGACTGTACTCTTTCATTTCTGGCGATTGTGTATATGCCCGCGTATGCGTCAGCTGCGTATTCTACGCCTGTCGATCAATTTATGCCCCGTTGCCGCTCGGCGGCGGAGCAAACTTAATCCAGGGGTTGTCTGGCATGAATAAAACAAAAAACAAAGCTCGTATTGAAACCTATACGCATCCTGCGGCAGGGTGGGGGGCGCTCAAGCATGTCGCCATTAATTTGCTTAAGGAAAAGGTCAGCGGCGCCAATTATAAAACGCTGCTTGCACAGAATCAGGCCGGCGGTTTCGATTGTCCCGGCTGCGCCTGGCCGGATCGCGAACACGCGTCGACTTTCGAGTTCTGCGAAAACGGGGTCAAAGCGGTAGCCGCCGAAGCGACCAGCAAGCGCGTGCGCCCCGAATTCTTTGACGAGTTCACTGTTGCCGAACTGATGGAGCAATCCGACTATGAGCTCGAACAGCATGGCCGTCTGACCGATCCCATGGTGTATGACAGCGTTAGCGATAAATACAGAATAATTTCTTGGGACGATGCGTTTGCGCTGGTGGCGCGTCATTTGAACGGCCTGGACGATCCGAACGAAGCCGCGTTTTACACTTCGGGTCGAGCCAGCAACGAAGCGGCTTTTCTTTATCAATTATTTGTACGCGCTTACGGCACCAATAATTTCCCCGATTGTTCGAATATGTGCCACGAAGCCACCAGCCGCGGTTTGCCGGGAACTGTCGGCATCGGCAAAGGCACGGTTACGCTGGAGGATTTCGAATATGCCGATACGCTATTGATTTTCGGCCAGAATCCGGCTACCAATCATCCCCGCATGCTGGGCGAATTGCGCGATTGCGCTCGTCGCGGCGCTACCATCGTCTCGATCAATCCCTTGCGCGAACGCGGCTTGCAGCGTTTTACCAGTCCGCAACATCCGGTCGAAATGCTGACCATGTCGAGCACCAAAATCAGTTCGCTGTTTATACAGCCCAAACTCGGCGGCGATTTTGCCTTGATCAAGGCGATCGCCAAGCGGGTGGTAGAACTTGACGACGAAGCCATGTTTAAAGGTTTGCCGCCTGTCATCGACGTTCTGTTTGTCAGTCGGCATACCGTTGGTTTTGCAGAATTCGCCGCAGATTTACGAGCCGAAAGCTGGGACGATCTGATTGCCGAATCGGGTGTGGCACGCGATCAGATAGAACAGCTGGCGCAAGTTTACGTCAAGGGGAAAAAGGTCATCGCCACGTGGGGAATGGGCCTGACCCAGCATAAAAACTCGGTGCAAACCATACAGATGCTGTCGAATCTTATGATGATGCGCGGCAATATCGGCCGGCTCGGCGCGGGTCTGTGCCCGGTACGAGGTCATTCCAATGTTCAGGGCGATCGTACTGTCGGCATAGAAGAACGGCCGACCGAGGAATTTCTGGATCGGCTGAAACTCGTATTCGGGTTCGAACCCCCGCGCAAGCACGGTTACGATGTGGTCGCCACAATTGCCGCGATGCTCGAACGACGCGTAAAGGTGTTTGTTGCGCTGGGCGGCAATTTTTCGATTGCCACACCGGATACGCCGGTTACCTGGAAGGCGCTTCGTTCGTGCGATCTGACCGTACAGGTGACGACGAAATTGAACCGCAGTCATCTGGTACACGGTAAAGAAGCGCTGATTCTGCCGACGCTGGGACGCACGGAAATCGATATGCAGCGAGGCGTGCCGCAGGGTGTGACGGTTGAAGACTCGATGAGCATGGTACATATATCCTTTGGAAGGAATCAGCCGGCATCGCCGAATCTGCTTTCCGAAATCGCCATTGTCGCGCGTATGGCCGAAGCGACGCTCGGCCGGGAAAAAATCGACTGGATGTGGTATGCCGACGATTATGCGCGCATACGCGACGCCATCGAAAAAGTATTCGATGCTTTCTTCGACTACAACGAGCGCGTCGCGCGTCCCGGCGGCTTCCATCTGAAAGTGGCCTCGCGCGAGCGCGAATGGGTAACGCGGAGCGGAAAAGCGCAATTTCTCGTACATGCCATCGACAAGGATAGTCCCTTGCATCGTGCACGCGCCAAATACGGCAAGCAATTGATGACGATGATGACGACTCGGGCGCACGATCAGTACAATACCACTATTTACGGACTGGATGACCGTTATCGAGGCGTATTCGGCATGCGCCGCGTCGTGTTCGCCAACAGGGAAGATCTGCTTATGCTAGGCTTGAAAGCGGGAGATAGCGTCGACATAGTCAGTGTCTGGGATGATGGCGTAGAACGCCGTGTCGATAACTTCCTCCTGGTCGAATACGATATACCCCGCGGCTGCCTCGGGGCCTATTATCCCGAAACCAATCCGCTAGTGCCTCTGGCCAGTGTGGCCGACGGTGCAGGTACTCCGACTTCGAAATCGATTCCCGTATTGCTGCGCGCAAGGAAATAAATTTCGGACGCGGAGCGCTGCCGAATTTAAGTTGACTGCAGAACTGCTGTTGAAATTTCAAACGCAGTATATTCTACGAAGCCGTCGCGGCGGCAGAAACTGGCCAGTTTCAGCCCCGCTTGCCGGGCGATATCGATCGCCAGCGTACTGGGCGCAGAGATGGTGGCGAGCAGGGGAATATGCATGCGCGCCGCTTTGCGCGCCAATTCGTAACTGGCGCGACTCGACAGGAATACAAAGCCTCGCCCCATATCGACCTCTTGCAGCGCCAGATATCCGATCAACTTATCCAGACCGTTATGACGACCGACGTCTTCAAATACTTTGACGATAGCACCACGGGTATCGCACCACGCTGCCGCGTGGACGCCACCGGTTTCGCGCATTAATAGCTGGTGGCGGGACAATTCGCCGGCTGCCCGTTCAATTGCCGGTGCAAGATCGAAATCGATGGGCGGCGTGGTGTATTTTTCCGGTTTGAGGTCCAGCAACGCCAGGCTTTCGATACCGCAGACCCCGCATCCTGTGCGGCCGGCGAGGGTGCGCCGTTTGTCTTTCATGTGCATAAAAGCCTCTTGCGCAATGCGTAGCTCGATTTCAGCGCTGTTGGCGTGCCAGGCGATGTCAATACTGAAAATATCGGATCGAGTGCTAACTATGCCTTCGGTAAGAGCGAACCCCACCGCAAACTCTTCCAGATCACGCGGCGTTACCATCATGACGGCGTGCGAAATACCGTTGAACACCAGAGCGACTGGCCATTCTTCGGCGACCTGATCGGTAGCTGTCGTTTGAGCCCCACCGCAATGGCGAACGATATTTCGATTCAGAAAACCGATTCTTTCGGTCTGTATTTCGCCTGACATTCGTATTGCCTTGTTGAGAGGTAAGTTGCCGTCATGGTAAACGCATTGTTAGGCGGTCAGCGTATACAGAACCGTGGTGATACAGGGAATACAGTAACCGCAAGCCCGTGGCAACATTATTCAAGCGCAGGAACTTTTATCCTGCTCCGATATTTGTGTACCAAGTCTCTGGCAAGGAGGCGCGGCTAATGGTAAAATAGCGGTTTCGGGTCTGTAGCTCAGTTGGTTAGAGCAGAGGACTCATAATCCTTTGGTCCACGGTTCAA
>JAJYPZ010000209.1 GCA_021794855.1 Pseudomonadota bacterium
TCTTGCCCTCACCAAGCAAAATAAAGCGCCGCTCAAGGGCATCGTGCTGGATCTGCGCAACGATCCGGGCGGGTTGCTCAATAGTGCGGTCGGCGTCGCCTCGGCCTTCCTCAAATCCGGCGCACTGGTCGTTTATACCGAAGGTCGGACCGAAGACGCCAAAATGCGTCTGACCGCCAACCCTGATTCCTATCTGCGCGGCAATCAGAGCGATTATCTGAAAAACCTGCCGGCCTGGGTCAAAACCGTACCTATGGTCGTACTGATAAACGGCGGCTCGGCCTCTGCATCGGAAATTGTTTCCGGCGCATTGCAGGATCAGAAACGCGCAGTAATCATGGGTACGCAATCATTCGGCAAAGGTTCGGTACAGACGATATTGCCGCTAGGCAACGGTACCGGCATCAAGTTGACGACGGCACGTTATTTCACCCCTAGCGGACGCTCCATCCAGGCTAAGGGCATTACGCCGGATATCATAGTCGAAGAAGCCAAGGTAGTGAACAGCAATCAGGACAGCCTGCTCAACATCCGCGAGGTCGATCTGGAAAACCATTTGAGCAATCCGAATAAACCCGATGCCAAGACTGCTGTTATGCCTCCGGTTATCGTTGAACCCGGCAAATCCTCCAAGCCGGCCAAATCCGGCAAAGAAGGCAAAGAGAGCAAAGCCAATCCGGACGAGATCGTCTCCAAGGACGATTTCCAGCTGAACCAGGCATTAGGCTTGCTAAAAGGGATCAATATATTCAAGACCGAAGCAAAATAGACCGGTGAACGACGAAGAACTGCTGCGCTACAGTCGTCATATTTTACTTGACGATATCGGCGTAGCAGGACAACAGGCCATCCTGGATGCGCATATTCTGATCGTCGGCGCGGGAGGTTTGGGTTCGGCGATTGCGATGTATCTTGCTGCCAGCGGTGTCGGTCATTTGAGTATCAGCGACGGCGACAAGGTCGACAGCAGCAACCTGCAGCGCCAGATTGTCCATCGCAACGATGCGATAGGCCGCAATAAAGCCGAATCCGCAGCCCGGACGCTGATCGCCCTCAATCCGGCTGTAGTCGTCACGCCGATTACCCGGTTTTTATCCGGCCAGACACTGGAGCAGGCCGTTGCCGCACACCACATCGTTATCGACGCCAGCGATAATTTCCGCACCCGGCACGAGATCAACCGGGCTTGCGTGCATCATCGCAAAGCGCTGGTATCAGGCGCGGCGATACGTTTCAGCGGGCAGGTCAGCGTATTCGATTTTCGCAGCCCAGGCAGTCCCTGTTATCAGTGCCTGTTTCCCGATACCGGGACAGAAGAAGAAACCAGCTGCGCGCAAAACGGGGTATTCTCGCCGCTGGTCGGGATTATAGGCGCGACGCAGGCGGCCGAAGCGCTCAAACTTGCTGCGGGCATCGGTACGACATTAAAGGGGCGTTTGCTGCTGCTCGATGCGCTGGATATGCAATGGCGCAGCATCGGCCTGCAACGCGATCCGCACTGTGCCGTATGCAGCGCCTAAAGACCCTGCGACAACACCGTCCAGTATTGGGCGAAATCCGCCGCCGGCAAACGTTTAAACCCGCTTTTGGCAAACAACTGCCATCGACCGACCACCTGGCATAACAGCACATTCGCGGCAAGATTCGCTTCGGCGCGGATTTCGCCCTGAGCCGCAGCAATTCGTAAGGATTGCCGCAAAGTCGCTTCTATCCGGTCGTGTACTTGATTGATGCGCGCTTGCAGCCTGTCGTTTTCATTGACCAGAGCGTCGCCGATCAGAACCCGGGTCATGCCCGGATTCTTTGCCGCGAACGCCAGCAATACGGAAACAATCGCTTCCGCCTGCGCCATCCCGCTTTCATGACTGGAGGTGATTTTATTGATCATGCCGAAAATCGATTGCTCGATAAATTCGATCAATCCATCGTACATTTGCGCTTTACTGGCAAAATGCCGGTACAACGCCGCTTCCGAAACCTGTAATCGCGCCGCCAGCGCTGCCGTTGTAATTTTTTCTGCGGCGGGCATCTGCAGCATCTCCGCCAGCGTTTGCAAAATCTGTAACTTTCTTTCCCCCGGTACAGCCACAACTCCCCCTTTTAAAATTACTGCTGTTCAAATCTGCGGATGTGCGCGCTCCAGCTTGTTATATAAACCATTGAGCGCGTCCAGATACGCCTCGGCGGAAGCCACGACGATATCGGTATCGGCCCCCAGTCCGTTAACTATTCTGCCGCCCTTGGCCAGCCGTACTGTCACTTCGCCCTGCGCATCCGTGCCTGTCGTTATATTGTTAACGGAATATAACTGCAATTCCGCATGGCTGTCGACGATTTGCTCCAACGCTTTGAACGTGGCGTCCACCGGACCGCTGCCGCTGGCGCTGGCGCTGGCTTCCTTGCCGTGAGCGCTGACGACTACCTGAGCAAAAGGCGTCTCGCCGGTTTCGGAGCACACCTTGAGCGACACCAGTTTATACGCTTGCTCCGTATTGGCCGACGCCTTCTCGCTGACCAGCGCATGCAGGTCCTCGTCGAAAATTTCGTGTTTTTTATCGGCAAGCTCCTTGAACCGCGCAAAGGCGGCATTGACTGCTTCTTCCGTGCCGAGATCTATGCCCAGCTCGATCAGACGAGAACGAAACGCGTTGCGTCCGGAGAGCTTGCCCAGCACCATTTTGTTGGCGCTCCAGCCCACGTCTTCGGCGCGCATGATCTCGTAGGTTTCCCGATGCTTCAGCACCCCGTCCTGATGGATGCCCGACTCGTGCGCAAACGCATTGGCGCCGACGATCGCTTTATTCGGCTGTACCGCAAAGCCGGTAATGCTGGCGACGAGTCGCGAAGCCGGCACGATTTGAGTCGCATCTATCCGCGTCGAGCAATCGAACACATCGGCGCGAGTCCGTACCGCCATCACAACTTCTTCCAGCGACGCATTACCGGCGCGCTCGCCCAGGCCGTTAATCGTACATTCTACCTGTCGCGCGCCGTTCAATACCGCCGACAGGGAATTCGCCACGGCCAGGCCGAGATCGTTATGGCAATGCACGGAAAAAATAACTTTATCCGAATTGGGGATGCGCTCGCGCAACCGGTAAATCAGTTCGCCGAACTGACCTGGTACGCTATAGCCCACCGTATCGGGAATATTCAGCGTCAGCGCGCCGGCGTCGATTACCGCTTCAAGTACGCGGCACAGAAAATCAGGATCAGAACGGCCGGCATCTTCAGCGGAAAACTCCACATGGTCAGTATATTGCCGCGCCCACTTTATGGATTTAACCGCCTGCTCTATCACCTGTTCATGCGACATACGCAGTTTCTTTTCCATGTGTATTGGGCTGGTAGCGATAAACGTATGAATGCGCGAAGACGCCGCACCCGCGAGCGCTTCGCCGGCGCGCTGGATATCCTTCTCCAGCGCGCGGGCAAGAGCGCATACCGTACTGTTTTTGATTGCCTGCGCGACCGCTTTGACCGAGGCGAAATCGCCGTTCGATGCGGCGGGGAAGCCGGCCTCGATTACGTCCACCCGCAGCCGTTCGAGTTGA
>JAJYPZ010000210.1 GCA_021794855.1 Pseudomonadota bacterium
TCGCTGCTGGAAGGCGCGATGTACGGCAAGCCGATGATTTCCTGCGAGATTGGTACGGGTACAACGTTTATTAATATTGATGGGGAAACAGGACTGGCGATTCCGCCCGCTGATCCCGACGCCTTGCGGCAGGCTATGAAGTATTTGTGGGAGCATCCCGAAATAGCAGCAGAAATGGGTGGTCGAGCCGAACAACGGTATTGGAAGTATTTTACGGCAGATCAAATGGCAAAGTCTTATGTGGATGTGTATCAAAGTTTGATCGCGGACAGAAGGTGAAATCTTCTGAAAATGATGATATTGCCTGATCATCGGTGCGTCCATAAACGCCGCAGGGTCGGATAAATGGGAGGCGCGTTTTGAATTTGGCTTCTGGCATAACAGCGTGAGCTTGTGGGATGTGGTCCTTGTGCAGAATAAGCCTACCGTTGCCGTACTGGAAGATTTGCGACAGATAACCTGCTAATCTGCGCCGTGCACGTGGAAATCTAGTGGAAAAGTTTGCAAACAGTTTGTCTGGTAAATCAGTTATGGGATACCGATTCGGATGAAGCAGTAAACGTAAAGGATGGTCGGCGAAGCACTCACGTAATCAATGCTGCCCATTACGATGAGCAATCTTGCAAAATAGTATTGCAGTTAGCGGGACGAGGATATGGCGTCAACGGTAATCGCCGCGCGCAACGGAAGTCGCAGTAGTGCCGTTAAAGCGCAGACTTCGCGTGAAAACGGTCAAAAGGACGGCCGCCCCGGCAAGCAGATAAAGATAACGGTAGGTTAATTTCGTCAAAAAATCTGTTGTTTTTCGCCCGATTGATCCGGATCGGCATGGCATCCTTTCGTATCTGTCTATCAACGCATCTCCATTTAAGGATTACTGTTAATCCATGGCGAGAGAAACTATCAAATGATATATAATAAACTATTATATGATTACAGGAGGCGATCATGTCCGTGATGAAAGGAGCAGAATTTCAAAAGTGGCGCTCGTCTGTTGTCAAATCAAATGCTGGAGCGAGAATCCGGCTTATTCGTACAGGCATGGACGCTCGCGTTCTGATATTGGCCAGCGAATATTTTGACATGCCGCGTGCGCAATTCGTAAAAATTTTGGGTATGTCGGCCGCTACAGCCGAACGTAAAATCAAAAATCGCAGTTTATTGGGGCCGGTGGAATCCGAGCGGCTTGCACGTCTGGCAATCATTGAAGACAGCGCAGAAAAAGTGTTTGGCAGTACGGAAGCGGCTAAAAAATGGATGTTTCGCAAGAATCTTGCGCTGGGCGACAGTCCAATGTCGATGCTGGATACCGAAACCGGCGCGGGCGAAGTCAGAAAGGTGCTGGCATCCATCGCTTATGGCGGAACCGTGTGAATGCATGCCTGGCGCATTGCAAAAAAGCAGTTTGCGCTTGATCGAACGGGTAGCGGTGCGCAACAGTACGGAGGAAGGTGGAATACGCCCGGTATAGCGGTCATTGATGCGGGCATGACGCCTGAAATCTCGGCCCTGGAAAAGCTGGTGCATACGGGCGATTTGTTGCCCGCGGATTTGGTGCTGGTGAGATTCGACCTGCCGGAGGAAATAAGCTTGTACTATCGGTGTAATAGTGTCGATTTGCCGGTCGGATGGGATGCTCGCCCGGGATCAACGGCCGCAGCGGATTTTGGCAATGCGTTTGTTAATGCGGGAATTTACCTCGGAATGATCGTACCATCGGCAGGCATGCCCGAAGCTGAAAATATGATTATCAATCCCGGTCATCCCGAATTTGCGAGGATAGAAATGGCGATTGTTCGTCCATTCGAATTCGATTCTCGATTACGCGGCTAGCGGAGGCAAGTTGGCTAATCCCCCCCGCCTATTAATCACCGGAGCGAACGGTTTCGTAGGCCGCGCGCTATGCGACGCAACGCTGGCGCGTGGGTGGGCCGTGAAAGCAGCTACTAGAAAGCCCTGCCGATTTAACGGCGGGATCGAATCCGTGGTCGTTGGCGCTGTGGACGGCGAAACCGACTGGACAATAGCATTGCAAGACGTGGATGTCGTTATCCATCTTGCCGCCAGAGTTCATGTCATGCGCGAGACGGCGATAGCTCCGCTGGCCGAATTTCGCCGGGTCAATACCGTTGGCACCGAGCATCTGGCGCGTACTGCGGGAGCAGCGGGAGTGCAACGTCTGATCTATGTCAGTACGATTAAGGTGAACGGCGAAGAAACAGCGGGCGAACGACGCTATACCGAGCGGGATAGCGCGGCGCCGCAGGATGACTACGGCGTGTCGAAATGGGAAGCGGAGCAGTCCTTGCATAATATTTCCAGGGAAACAGGTTTGGAAGTTGTGATCGTGCGTCCGCCGCTAGTTTACGGCGCAGGCGTGAAAGGCAATTTCGCGCAGATGATGCGGGCGGTAGCGCGCGGCGTTCCGTTACCCTTCGCTAGCGTGAATAACCGGCGCGATTTGCTGTATGTAGGCAATCTGGCCGATGCATTGCTGGCTTGCGCCATTCATCCCGCGGCCGCCGGGCAAACTTTTCTGCTCAGCGACGGCGAGCCGGTTTCAACGCCGGAATTGCTGCGGCGTTTGGCGCAAGCGATGAATGTACCTGAGCGAGTCTTTCCGTTTCCTCGGGGTTTGTTGAAACTGGCTGGAAAACTGGCGGGAAGAACTGCGCAGATCGAGCGTTTGCTCGGTTCCTTGCAGATTGATAGCGATAAAATCCTGCGCGAATTGCACTGGCAGCCGCCTTACAGCCTGCTGCAAGGATTGCGCGCTACGGTTGCAGGTAATGTTTGATTTTATGTTGCTATAATGGGGCCATACAGCCGTACCGAAAACAGATGGTGAGTAGAGATTCCGTTCTTTGCCGTTTCCCTTTCAATCGAAGGGCAGATCAGCCATGACCAGGCATGCCGCATTAAAAAATGTACTGCAAACGATACCGGACCTCCGGTTGGCTGTATTAATTGGTAGCCAGGCGGATGGCACGGCGACTTCTCGCAGTGATTGGGATATTGCCCTTCTGTGGGAACGGCATATCACCGCTTTGGAACGCCTCCAAAATATGGAAACCTTGAAACAGAAGATTGCAGAGGCCATCGCAATTCATAGAGATAACATTGATCTGATAGACATGGTATCGGCCCGATTAGCCATGTGCGCAGTCATTGCCGAAGAAGGTATCGTGCTTAAAGGTGAAGAAACGCTGGCCTGGAGCCGCTTCCTGACTAAAACATGGGGTGAATTGGAGGATTATTACTGGAGGCTTGCTCATGCGGCTTGATTTATATCATGCAGAGTGCCAACGCATTGCCGACGAGCAAACGGCTTTGCTGGATGAGGTAAAACAACGTATTCAATCAGCCACGCAACTTAGCAGGCTTGAGCAAAACGGTGTGTTGCATTCCTTTCAAATCCTGATGGAAAATGCAATTGGTAAAGCCAAACACCTGCTAAAATCGTTGGATCGTGCCGTACCCGTGTCTGCCTATGATGCGTTTGCCGGCCTTGAGCAACAGGGCAAAATAAGCTCCGAGGCATTGCA
>JAJYPZ010000211.1 GCA_021794855.1 Pseudomonadota bacterium
GCCTTCCTGGATTTCCAGCAAGGATTGCAGCCATTGATGGGTTTTCTGCTGCACATCGTTGATATTGGCGTCGTTCGATTTATACAGCCAGTGCGAAGCGACGCCGGCCTCGGCGATTTTGTGCATTTCGTGCGTGCGGATCTGGATTTCTATCGGCGTGCCGAACGGGCCGAATAGCGTCGTATGCAAGGATTGATAACCGTTAGCTTTGGGGATGGCGATGTAATCCTTGAATTTGCCCGGAATGGGCTTATACAGACTATGCAAGCAGCCCAATGCCAGATAACAGGACTGGATATCGTTGACCAGAACGCGGAATCCGTAGATATCGAAGACTTCCGAAAACGCCAGCGATTTTTCCTGCATTTTCTTGTAGATGCTGAACAGATGCTTTTCGCGACCGCTGACTAGCGTTGCGACATGACCTTCCTGCAATTTGTTCGCGATCGCCTCGCGCACTTTTTCGACCACTTCCTTACGGTTGCCGCGGGCCGCTTTCACCGCTTGCGACAATATCCGGTAACGATTCGGATACAGGTGGTAAAAACATAGATCGTCCAGTTCCTGATACAGGCTGTTCAATCCCAGCCGATTGGCGATCGGCGCATAAATATCGGTGGTTTCCTGCGCGATGCGGCGGCGCTTTTCCGGCGACATCGATTCCAGCGTGCGCATGTTATGCAGACGGTCGGCCAGTTTAATCAGAATAACGCGCACGTCGCGCGCCATTGCCAGCAGCATTTTGCGGAAATTCTCCGCCTGCGCGTGAACTTCCGTCTGAAATTCGATTTTATCGAGCTTGGAAACGCCGTCGACCAGTTCCGCCACCGGCTTGCCGAATTGCTCGGCGATATCTTCCTTGGTCGCGGGCGTATCTTCTACCACATCGTGCAGCAGCGCAGCCATCAAAGCCTGCGCGTCAAGATGCCACTGCGCCAGTATGCCGGCTACCGCTACCGGATGGGAAATATACGCTTCGCCACTTTTGCGGAATTGGCCGCTATGCGCCAAGCGGCTGAATTCGAACGCTGCCTGCACCTGCGCGATATCCGCAGGTTTTAAATAGCTTAACTGCGGAACGATTTCCTCAAGTTCAGGCATACGATCTCCATCATTTGCTAGGCGCGACCGCGATTGAGGATTTCGCGTCCGACCTCTCCGGCCGCGATCTCGCGCAAAGCCACCACCGCCGGTTTATCGCGCCCGGCTTCGACTTTTGGAGTATGCCCGTTAGCCAGCTGCCGGGCGCGGTAGGTTGCCGCCAGCGTCAATTCAAAGCGATTGCTGATCTTGCCAATACAATCATCGACCGTAATACGAGCCATTATTCATTCCTTGCATTCAGAGTGGTAAATAAATCCGCGTAGCGTGTCAGTTGCTGGGGGGCACGCAGACGATATGCGCGCAACACGGCGGAAATATCTCCCAGAGCCGTGTCGAAATCGTCGTTAATGATAACATAGTCGAACTCGCCTACATGGCTTAAATCCTCGCATGCCGCAGCAAAGCGGCGGGCAACGACATCAGGATGGTCCGTGCCCCGACCGACCAGCCGCGCTTTCAATGCATCCAGTGTAGGTGGCACGATGAATATGCCTACCGCTTCGGCAAATAAGCACCTAACCTGCTTCGCACCCTGCCAGTCGATTTCCAGCAACACATCTTCGTCCTTAGCCAGCATGCTGCGGATCCATTGCTCGGAAGTGCCGTAATAATTTCCGTACACTTCGGCGCTTTCCAGAAATTCGCCGGCATTCAGTTTTGCCATAAACTCGTCCAGGCTGACAAAATGGTAATCGAGTCCATTTTCTTCCCCCGGCCGCGGCGCGCGGGTCGTATACGATACAGAAAGGTGCACGCGCGGATTCTGCGTCAGCATGGCTCGCACCAGCGTGGTTTTCCCCGCACCCGAAGGTGCGGTAACTATAAACAGGTTTCCCGCCATTTTTTCCTCATAACCCTCTCACTGCCTTACCGATTCAAAACCGCCATCAAACCGCACAGTCAGGCGCCCCCCATACTTAGTAATTAAATTACCAATCCATTGTTTTCCTAAAAGTTTTACGTCCAGCGAGTTTTGGTTTACTGCTGCGCATATCGACTTCCAGACAAATTATCATTATTATGGAAGAGTAAGTGTTTATCATAATCGATTTAATTAAATAACGAGGAAGACAAGTGAAATATCAATTAACGAAAATCGCCCTGGCAGCCATGCTCGGGTTAACCGCAATTTCCACCAGTTTCGCCGCGACTGCCGGCGATGACGACGGCTCTTTCGCTCCGGGCGGAACCGCTATCGACCAGCATACCCAGCAATTCCACAATCTCAAGATAGTCATGGATCTGAAAGTCAAATCCATCGCCGACGTCGCATTCGGTGCTGTCACTGCGGGTCGGATTATCTCACATCCGGGCACCAAACTGGTCGTGATAGTAGAAGGTCCTTCCATTAACGCTTTTGCCAAGAAAAACTATCTGGACCATCAGGGCACGATAGATATCTGGGCCGATTTGGCGCAAAAAGGCGTAAAGGTTGAATATTGCGGCAATTCGGTTCATGGCGCAGGGCTGTTGCCGTCCGACATGACCGGACTAAGCGATAAAAATCCTGCCGTGGTCAACCCGGGTGCATATCCGACGATCGCCAATTACGAGTCGCAAGGTTACGGCCTGGTTATACCGATGTTGCTGGAACAGCCTAAAAAATAAGCCCTGCATCTCGCATCGCCAGCCGGTCGACGGCGTTTCCGCCGATTTCATTCTGCAACAAACCCTCGACCGGTCTTGGATTTTCGAATATTCAAACTAAATCTTCACGCCTGTTTATTCGGCCCAAAAACCGATTACTTTTAACTATGGGGCTTCTTATAGAAGACCATTCATAACTCGGGTAAATTATCGTTATATCCATTAAACGCAACCGGACATTTCATGAAAAAACTGTTGGATCGACTCATACTGTCGCTAAGCAGCCTGCGATTGCTTCCGCATTTGATCTTACTGAAGAATTGCAGCCATTCGGAAATTATCAGAGCCGACATCTTGCGTTGGCACGACATTATTTATAAAACGGCGCCGACGGATTCCATCTCGAAGATTTTTCTGAAACTAATGACGTATTTCCCGGAATACAGAAATCTGTTTTATTACCGCACTGGTTGGAAAGGCAAGCTTTTAGGGCCACTTTGTCAACCCATGTCCACCCTGTTTATTCGCACTCCACGCATAGGTCCGGGTTTATTCATCCAGCACGGCTTCGCAACGATCATAGCAGCCAGGGAAATCGGGGATAATTGTTTTATCAATCAACAAGTAACAGTGGGCTACTCCAACGCCACCGATGCTCCTACCATCAGCAATAACGTCACAATCAGTGCCGGCGCAAAAGTAATAGGCGGAATTCATATCGGCGAGAACGTAAAAATCGGCGCCAATGCAGTAGTGGTTAAAAATGTTCCAGCAAACGTAACGGTCGTCGGCGTGCCCGGCCGCATTGTAAAACGCGATGGAAAACGGGTAAACGAATCGCTTTGAACGTACTC
>JAJYPZ010000212.1 GCA_021794855.1 Pseudomonadota bacterium
CACGTTCCAGATCGTCGGAATGATGGCGGATATCGAGGCCGAACTGTTCCGACAGCTGCAGCGTATCGCCCGAACACGTTCGCGCAGCGGTCGCCGGATTGAGGCAGAATCCGTACCCGAAGTAGGCGCCGAACTGTTCCCGAATACAGATATGCACCGCGTCGTCGAGCGCAAGCCTAGCGAGATGCGTGTGAAATTTCTGCTGCGCGGCGTCGAGTTCTTGTGTCGATTCGGCAAATAGCACTATCCCGCCGGGATCATGCTCGAAAGCGGGCCTAGGGATAGAAAACGTCAAGTTCGACTCCGCCAGAACAGTTATTTATCAAAAAACATCATATCATATTCTCGATTTGGGACGCGATTTTGAAAGCAGAACGCAGTCCGCGATCCAAGGTCTACGGCATCAGTACGGCCTCATCTTGAGCATCTTTTCGAATTCCGCCGCGGGCAGCGGCCGGGAAAACAGATAGCCCTGCGCATAGTCGCATCCAGCTTCATTCAGCAGGTTTCGTTGCTCCATCGTTTCTACGCCCTCCGCGATCACCTTGAGCCCCAGCTTATGCGCCATGACGATAATGGCTTCGCATAGCGCCATATCGTTGGGATCGCTGGCCAGATCGCGTACGAAAGACTGATCGATCTTGAGATAATCGATGTCGAATTTCTTGAGGTATGACAGAGAAGAATATCCCGTACCGAAATCGTCCAGCGAGACGCTGATTCCGGCATCACGAAACGCCAGCAACTGGCTGGTGACCGAGCTGCTCGCATCCAGCAGCAGACCTTCGGTAATTTCCGCCACGATGCTTTGTCCGGACAAGCCGAGCTCCTTCAGATAATTAAACCATGCGGCGAAATCAGCCCCGAAATAATGAAATTGAACCGGAGAAACATTCACGCTGATCTGGAATTCGGCATAATATTGAGCGCGCCAAAGTGCGGCCTGGGCTGCAGCCTGACGAAATATCCAGGTACCGATATCGATGATCATGCCGGTTTCTTCCAGCAGAGGAATGAATTCTTCCGGGCTTACCAAACCCCGCTCCGGATGCTGCCAGCGTATCAACGCTTCCGCTTTATTAATACTGCCGTCAGTCAATGTCACGATAGGCTGGTAGAGCACCAGAAACTGCTGCTTTAATAAAGCATCGTGCAAGTCGTTGATCATTTTCATTTTTGTTTTGGCAGTTTCCTGCATCGATGCCGTAAAGTAACTGTACCGATTACGGCCTTCGTTTTTAGCCACATACATTGCCTGATCGGCATTTTTCAGCAATACGTAAGCGTCAGCATTTTCTTCCGGCAGGAAAGCAATTCCGATGCTGGCAGAAATGAAAGCGCGCTCTTCTCCCAATTGATAAGGATCCGCCAGTTTGGTAACAAGATTCTGCGCGATAAGTTCGACGCGAGTTATGTTTTTCAATTCGGGCAGGATAATAGTAAATTCATCGCCGCCAATACGCGCAACGGTATCCGTATCCCGCACGCATTCGATGAGGCGGCGCGCAACTTCCACCAGCAAGACATCACCCTGAGCATGGCCCATCGTATCGTTAACTTCCTTGAAACGGTCCAAGTCCAGCAGCAACAACGCCATAGGCAAGCCCGAACGCTGCGACTTCCTGATTTCCTGCGTCAGCCTGTCGTAAAACATGTGACGGTTGGGCAAGCCAGTCAAGGTATCGAAATTAGCCTGAACCCAGAGCGCTTCATCGGTTTTTTTTCTTTGTGTGATGTCGCGCATGATACCGATGAATTGATGTTGGCCGTCCAGATAAAATTCGGAAACCCGCAATTCCATCGGGAACTGTGTTCCGTCACTGCGCAATCCGGTCACTTCTCGCCCGATTCCGATTACATGCGCTTCGTGTGAATGCAAATAGGCGGAGATATATCCGTCGTGCTGACTACGGTAAGGTTCGGGCATTAATACCGATACATTCTTGCCGATTACCTCTTTACTTTTGTATCCGAACATCTGCTCGGCACCGGGATTAAACAATTCTATCGTGCCGATATCGGAAATAGTCGCTATCCCTTCATCCACGCTGTCGAACAAAGAACGGATACGCTGTTCGCTGTCGCGCAATCCTGCGCTCATATCGCGTGCTTCCTGCTCGGAGTGCATCAGACGTATCACCAGCGGAGTAATTAGCCATCTCAATGAAAGCAAAGCAAAAACAAGCAGAATGCCAAGCATCGGAAGCAGATAAAATAACTGATGCCATATCGGCGCGTACAATTCAGAGCCATCCACTTTCAGCACCATCCCCAATCCCAACCCATCTACCGGGGCATAAGCGGCCACGACTTTATGCAG
Organism: Pseudomonadota bacterium; assembly: GCA_021794855.1. Next base: position 2,321 of record JAJYPZ010000212.1, read on the forward strand.
ACGGTAATCGCGCGCGACAACGAAACCGGTTTCGCCAGACAGTGCTCTGATCATCGGCAGAACTTCGTTGCGCAAAGGCTGAACAGGCAACGTCAGCGGGTACCGGTAAAGCGTCGTGGGAAAACACCGGACTAGATCTTTGCTGCGCGCGCACAACGCCATTTCTCCGGTTTTGCCCAGTTCGTTCGCATTGCTGATGGCGGCGGTAATATCCGGTAGCGGCGCTTCCGTAATCACTTTGCCTATCTTGCTCCCTGAAAGCCGCATATCGACTGCAACATGCAACAACAATTTCCGGTCCCATATCATTTCTACCGGTTCGGGGAAATATAATGGCACCTGCAGCGTCGGATTTTTTGCAAAAGTACCGGCCTGCGCCACTAAACGACCGTCTTTATCCAATAGCGCAATCGCTGTAAAACCTGCCGACAATAAAGACCGTTCCGAATTGAGGAGTTCAATGCGTGAGGCCTCGTCGTTCGTGTCAGCATTGATGCCTTGCAGCTTCCTTATTAATAAAGGGCGGGTAGCTATAAATTGCGTTCGGTCGAATCCGGCGCTGATTTCCTTACGCGTAAGTAGTACGCGATTTTTCAGCGAGTTCTGCAGATTTTTGCTCAACTGCACTTCGACCTGGCGTTGCATGACGAAAAACACAGCCATACCGACCAGCAGCGCAACGACGACCAGAATCAGACCTGCGACCACACTAATCTGCGGCTGAGAGGATTTTTGATGGATTTCCATCTATTTTATATTGTATGTCGACATCGTGACGCATCCCTTTGAGAATCAACGAGCCAATGATTAGCGGAGCATCAGGCCCCGGCGACCAGCTCAAATCCTTCCGCGTTCCAGCATTCCAGACCGCCGGCCAGGGAATAGGCGCGATCGAAACCCATCTGCTTCAGCGTCCAGGCCGCCATGGCGGACCGGCCGCCGGACTGACAATAGAGCAGTACCGTTTGCTCTCGCGCCGCGCATAAATCGGGATGCCGGTGCTTGGTGGACGGATCCGCCGCTGCCTCAAGGACGCCGCGCGGAATATTGATCGCCTGCGCAATATGTCCGCCGGTAAATTCGTCCGCTTCGCGCACGTCCACCAATAATACCGGTTCCGCGGCAAGTTTTTCGTGCGCCGTTTCGGCGTCCCATTCTTCTATGTGATTACGCGCCTCTTTAATGAAGCAGCCGAGCTGTTTAGCCATTATAATT
>JAJYPZ010000213.1 GCA_021794855.1 Pseudomonadota bacterium
CGGCTTTACGCATTTGCAGGTCGCACAGCCGGTATCCTTCGGACATCATTTGCTGGCTTATTTCGAAATGCTCAAACGCGACGCCGAGCGCTTGCGCGACTGCCGCTCCCGCGTCAACCGTCTGCCGCTGGGCGCTGCGGCGCTAGCCGGTACGAGCTTTCCGATAGACCGGGAAATGGTCGCTCGCAATCTGGGTTTCGACGGAGTCTGCGAAAACTCGCTCGATGCGGTATCCGACCGCGATTTTGCAATTGAATTTACCGCCTGCGCCAGTCTGATCATGACCCATTTCTCGCGTTTGTCCGAAGAATTGATTTTATGGATGAGTCCGCGTTTCGGCTTTATCGATCTGGCCGACCGCTTCTGTACCGGCTCGTCAATCATGCCGCAGAAAAAAAATCCCGACGTGCCCGAGCTGATCCGCGGTAAAACCGGACGGATTAACGGCCATCTGGTCGCATTGCTGACGCTGATGAAAGGTCAGCCGCTGGCGTACAACAAAGATAATCAGGAAGACAAGGAACCGCTGTTCGATACCGTAGACACGCTCATCGACACCCTGTCCATCGTCGCGGAAATGCTCCCCGGCATCCGCGTCAACGCCGATGCCATGCGCAATGCCGCACTGCAAGGCTACGCCACGGCAACCGATCTGGCCGATTATCTGGTCAAAAAAGGGATGGCGTTCCGCGATGCGCATGAAATCGTGGCCCGGGCGGTACGTCATGCGGAGACTTCGCGCTGCGATCTGTCCGACTTGCCGCTCGCAGAGTTACAACGTTTTTCGGATCTTATCGACAGCGATATTTATAGTGTATTATCTCTCACCGGATCACTCAATAGCCGTAACCATATTGGAGGTACGGCACCGGCACAAGTGCGCGCGGCAGTCGCCCGCGGCCGGCTCGCGTTTCCTGACACCGGAACACGGACGGAATAGCGCAGTTCTGCCAGAGTGCAACAGCAAGAATTATAAGAGGAGTCAGCACGATGAAAACCGTACAGCAAGATGTGGACGAACGCACTAATCTCACCGGCAGCAACAAGTTCGAACTATTGCTGTTCCGTCTCGGCGGCGACGCCAACGGCGAACATTCCGAACTGTTCGGAATCAACGTCTTCAAAATCCGCGAAATCGTCGCCATGCCGCCTATCACATCCGTTGCCGGCGCACCGCCTCATATGCTGGGCGTCGTCAATCTGCGCGGCCAGATCATACCCGTCATCAATCTGCCAGCCGTCATCGGCTGCACTCCGCAAACGGGACTCAATATTATTCTTGTTACCGAATACGCCCGTACTACACAAGCTTTCGCCGTGGAATCGGTGGAAGATATCGTACGGCTGGACTGGAGCCAGGTGCTGTCCGCCGAATCCAGTGCCGCCACCGGCATGGTCACCAGCATCGCCCGGCTCGACGGCGATATCGACAATTCCAGGCTAGCACAAGTGCTGGATGTGGAAACGATATTAAGGCAGATGTCGCCGCCGGATGAAGCTCCCATCAATCCCGATACGATAGGGCCGCATATCACCCTCAAACCCGGTACGGTCATTCTCGCCGCAGACGATTCAGTCGTAGCGCGTTCGCTGATCGAGCAGGGCCTCACTGCGATGGGTCTGTCTTATATAATGACCAAAACCGGCAAGGAAGCGTGGGACAAACTGCAGGAAATCGCCACCTCGGCCGAAGCCGAAGGCAAAACGGTGCAGGACAAGGTCGCACTGATACTGACCGACCTGGAAATGCCGGAAATGGACGGCTTCACGCTGACCCGCAATATCAAGCAGGACAAGCGCTACACCGGTATCCCGGTGGTCATACACTCATCGCTGACCGGCGCCGCCAACGAAGATCACGTTAAAAACGTGGGCGCAGACGCTTACGTCGCAAAATTCGTCGCCGAAGAATTGGCGGATACGATACGCAAAGTCCTGGCTAAATAATCGATCTATGGCCGGATCAACGTTAAAGCCAGCGCTTCGGCGACTTTAATCCCGTCGATGGCGGCGGACAGGATTCCGCCGGCATAACCGGCCCCTTCGCCGGCAGGATACAGCCCGCGTGTATTCACGCTCTGAAAATCGTCGTCGTTGCGTTTAATGCGTACCGGTGACGAGGTACGCGTCTCAACGCCCGTCAATACTGCATCCGCCAAGGCAAAACCTTTGATTTGCCGGTCGAACTCAGGCAATGCCTCGCGCATCGCGTCAATGACATAAGACGGCAATGCCGCAGACAAATCTCCCGGCGTCACTCCCGGCGTATACGACGGCAGCACCGATCCAAAACGGGTCGAGGGCTTGCCGGCAAGGAAATCTCCCAGCAACTGTCCCGGCGCGTTGTAGTTGCTGCCGCCCAGTTCGAACGCCCGGGATTCCCAATGTCGCTGGAAAGCAACCCCAGCCAGAGGCGTACCGGGATAATCTTCCGGCGTAATATTAACGACAATGGCGCTGTTGGCGTTACGTTCGTTGCGCGAATACTGGCTCATGCCGTTAGTGACCACGCGGCCGATTTCCGATGTCGCAGCAACCACCGTCCCCCCCGGGCACATGCAAAAACTGTACACCGCCCGGCCGTTGCTGGCGTGATGCACCAGCTTGTAATCCGCCGCGCCCAGTTCAGGGTGACCGGCTGCCTCGCCGAAACGGCAGCGGTCTATCAATTGCTGCGGATGCTCAATGCGGAATCCTACCGAAAACGGTTTAGCTTCCATGTACACGCCGCGGCGATCGAGCATCTCGAAGGTGTCGCGGGCGCTGTGGCCTATCGCCAACACCAGACTGCGTGTAAGTATCCGCTCACTGTCGGCCAGAACCACGCCTTGCAGGACGTTGTTCTCCATAACGAGATCGACGACACGGCTTTGAAAACGAATTTCCCCGCCCAGCGATTCTATCGTCGCGCGTATTTTTTCCACGATGCCGACCAGCCGGAAGGTGCCGATGTGCGGCTTGCTGACGTAAGCGATCTCGGGCGGCGCGCCGGCTTCGATAAATTCGGCGATAACCTTGCGACCGTAATGTTTCGGATCCTTGATCTGGCTGTAAAGTTTGCCGTCCGAAAAGGTTCCCGCGCCGCCTTCGCCGAATTGCACATTGGATTCCGGATCGAGCTGCCGTTTACGCCATAGGCCCCAGGTGTCCCGAGTCCGTTCGCGCACTGCCTTACCGCGCTCCAGGATGATCGGCCGAAATCCCATTTGCGCCAGCAGCAGTCCGGCAAACATCCCCGCAGGCCCGAAACCGATGACCACCGGACGCAGCGGCAAAGGCGCAGGTGCGCGCGCCACAAAACGATAACCTGTATCCGGAGCGAGCGCGACATGCTTGTTACGCCCGGCTCGGGCAAGCACCCCGGCTTCATCCTTAACCTCCACATCGACCGTGTAGACAAACTGGATCAGCGGCCGTTTACGCGCATCCTGCCCGCGTCGCACTACCGTATGGCGGATCACGGATTCGCTGTTAACCGCCAGATTTTTACAAACGGCAGCAAGCAAATCGTCGGCCGTGTGATCCAGCGGCAAC
>JAJYPZ010000214.1 GCA_021794855.1 Pseudomonadota bacterium
CATATCGATACTCGGCTGGGTGATCTCGTCCAGATAAGTGCCTCCTGCGACAACCCAGTCGAAATCCCTGGAATAGGCATACACAACAATTTTAGTGCGCGCTGCAGTACTGCCGGAAGCTTTGTCGACCCAAGGATATTCCATGACACCCGATTTCTTCTCCAGCATTTCCTTGACGAACTCCCGACCGGATGCGTCCCGAGCGTCAAGAATATTACTGCCTTCGTCGTGAGGAGCGATAGTCAACTTGCCGTAATTCGCGCCTCTGGTGCTGATTGCATAGAAGTATCCAGTCCTCCCTACTTTAATCGCACCGATTTTCGCTTTAAGCTCCTGGAGCGTAGCGGTCATGTCTATGCCGGTAAACAGCACGCCGACTACGGCACCCGCGCTATTCCTGACCGGCGTATATACACACATGTAACGGGTACCGAACAACGTTAACGGGCCGATATAATCCAGACCCCGATCCAGTCTGCGATAAGCGTCGCTGGTCCGGTCGAGTACCGTACCCAGAGCGCGTTCGCCGCTTTCCTTCTTGAGCGACGTAGCGATGCGAATAAAATCGTCTCCCTGCTTGACGAATACGGTAGCGATGGCATTGCTGCCTGCGCTGAACCGGTCGACCGCCGCGGTATCCAGATTCAGCACCGTATCGCCGTTTTTAAGCGTATCGACCGGTCTGCCCCCGATATTTATTTTACGGCCGGCTTCTACCTCATATTCTCCGGGAAAATTGGTCGCAAAAAATTTATTTGCGCGCACCGCGTCCTGACGCACCGTATTAGCGTAAATATCCAGCATATCCCGCACGGTCGTATCCAGAAAAACCATGCTGTTTACAGCTCTAGCCTTCATCAATCCATAAGTAGAGTTGCCCATGCCCAGCACAAAGCCTGCAAACATCAAAAATACCAGGGCAAATACCACTCCTGACAGTTTTTTTCCTAAACTCCATGAATTGAAATTCAATCCTTGCATCGACATAACATTTACCCGTGTTTAGTACCAATAAAATCATCTTCCCCTCCATCGGGCAAAACCGATGCCGCCCTGGAAGATAAACGTACGCAGTAACAGAGGTCTCCCCATTATCGTTATTCTTGTCGCGCATTCGTCAGCAACCATCAATGCGCGAAGGAAATTTTGCTGCGAATACCGTCCGCAATAAAATCCGTCGACTGGCTACCGGTATCGCCACCATGATGCAGAGAGATAATTGACAAATTGTCAACGGAAATTGAAATGGGTCGGAATTGCGGCGACAACATAATTCCAATCAGGTTTTCGGCCTGCAAGCAGATTTCTTTAACGAAAAAGAATAGAATTCTTATGCCCAAACATAAAAATGGCTTTCCGATGCGCAAACGACGTATTTTATCGAGCAGAATCTCATCCATCGGCAGCGCACTGACAGCGCTGGCATGGCTGTTTACGGGAACCGGTTCCGCTATTGCCGACCAACCGGCAAGTGCCGGCCATGCCATGGTTGTTACCGAACAGCATCTGGCGACCGATGTGGGTCTGACTATATTGCGCAATGGCGGTAACGCCATCGATGCAGCAGTCGCTATCGGTTATGCGCTGGCAGTCGTGCATCCTTGTTGCGGCAATCTCGGCGGCGGCGGATTTATGCTGATCCATACAGCCGAAGGTCGAAACCTGTTTTTGAATTTTCGGGAAAAAGCGCCGCTGGCCGCTACGGCAACGATGTTTCAGGACAGTCGCGGACAAGTCGTTCCCGGACTCAGCACGGACTCCTATCTGGCGGTAGCGGTGCCCGGTACGGTGCTGGGACTGGAGACTGCCAGAAAAAAATTCGGGACTCTGCCCAGAGCCGAACTGATCGAACCGGCAATTGAGCTGGCCCGCAAAGGATACGTGCTGGAGCAGGGCGATATCGATCTTCTCGCCTCGCATACCCAGGCTTTTTCCAGTCACGCTAATGTCGCGGCAATTTTCCTCGACCACGGCCATCCTTATCGGGCCGGCGATACGCTTATACAACCGCAGTTAGCCGAGTCGCTGGAAAGAATAAAAAAATCCGGCGCCGCCGGTTTTTATAAAGGGCCGACTGCCGCCGCACTGCTGCAAGCCTCGCGGGACCACGGCGGCCTGCTCGCACAACGGGATTTCGACCGCTATACGACGGAAACGTTGGCCCCCGTCGAATGTAATTATCGCGGCTATCATATTCTGTCCGCGCCTCCGCCCAGTTCCGGAGGTGTGACCTTATGCGAAATCCTGCATGTCCTAGACGCATATCCTCTCGGTCAATGGGGTTCCGGTTCCGTCCGCGGCATTCATTATCGGGCCGAAGCCATGCGCTTTGCCTTCAAGGACCGCAACAACGTACTCGGCGATCCCGATTTTGTGCGCAATCCGGTCGGGCAACTGCTGTCGGCCGGTCACGCCGCAGCGATCCGGTCGCATATCGCACCGATGCAGGCAACGCCGTCAACGATCAGCGAAATCCAAACGGAAGGCGTACATACGACGCATTACTCGGTTATCGATAGCGCGGGCAATGCCGTATCGGTAACGTACACCATCAACAGCTTCTTCGGCAATCACCGCATTGCGGGCGATACCGGATTTTTCCTGAACGACGAAATGGACGATTTTGCCGCCAAACCCGGGGCTCCCAATGAATTCGGCCTGGTGCAAAGCAGCGCCAACGCCATTGCGCCCGGAAAACGCCCGCTCAGCTCGATGTCGCCGACGATCATACTGAAAAACGGTAAAGTCTTCATGATTACGGGCAGCCCCGGCGGTCCCCGCATCATCACCACCGTGCTTGCCGTCTTGCTGAACGTGATCGATTACCGGATGAATATCCAGGATGCGGTGAATGCTCCCCGCATCCATGAACAATGGTTGCCCGACACGATTTATGCAGAACCGGACGCGATCAGCCCGCAAAATCAGCTTCGCCTCGAAAAAGCGGGATACAGCATTACCGACCAAAAAAATTACTGGGGGGCCGCCGAATCGATTCTGATCGATCCCCGCACCGGCCTGATCTATGGCGCAAACGACAAACGCAGGCAGGCAGGCAGCGCGGCGGGTTATTGAACTATCCGGCAATAGCCGAACGGAAAATATTCCCGTCTGCAGGCTCTGCGTCCAGAGCAGCAGCCGCCAGGATGCCTTGTGAATATTCTTTACAGACACCAGATTGTCACAATTCTGCGTTACATTAAAACAACCTGATCGGGGATGTTACTCCGGCAAGTCCGGGCGACCGCTCCGATCTTCCTGTACGGCGGAGCGTTTATGTGGAGTCTGTTATGTTCCCGATCAAACACGTAATCATACTTACCAAAGAAAATCATACTTTCGACAATTATTTCGGCGCGTATCCCGGCGCGCGAGGCGTAACTCTCCCGCATGCCGCCGATCCGCATCCGGACCAGCGCCACGATCACGGCGCATGGCTTAAAGACGGGGATGCAAAAGGAGCCGAAGGGACGGCAAAAACGCAATATAAAGCCAGCGACATTCCCGTTTACTGGGCGCTG
>JAJYPZ010000215.1 GCA_021794855.1 Pseudomonadota bacterium
GTCGCATGCATTCCGCGTATCAATGGCGTCAAATGCGGTACGAATGTCAAGTTAACCTGCTTGCCTGCGCAATGCGACAAGCCCTGAGCAATCTCGGGCAGATGCCTGTGTCCCGAAGCGCCGTAGGCCTTGAAATTGTCTGCCGCTTCCGCAAACAAAAACGGCAATTCAGCTTTACGACCCGCTCCGCTTACGCCAGATTTTGGTCGGCAATCAGTGTATCGGTATCGGCCAGGCCTGCTTTTAATAGCGGCAGAAATCCCAATTGCACTACCGTTGGATAGCAACCGGGATTAGCGACCAGTCTAGCGGTACGAATCTGCTCGCGATAGACCTCGGGCAATCCGTAAATCGCCTCCGCAACTAATTCCGGGCAGGCGTGCTCCATGCCATACCATTTTTTCCACACATCTACATCTCGTATCCTGAAATCGGCAGCCAGATCGACAATACGCACCCCCGCATCCAGCAACTCGCGCGCCTGCTGCATCGCTACTCCGCTGGGAGTGGCGAAAAACACGACATCGCAGCGCCCCAGCCCGGCATGCTCAGGAGCGCAAAACGCCAAATCGACGAATCCGCGCAGATTCGGGAACATGTCGGCAACCGGCATTCCCGCTTCCTTGCGCGAAGTAATCGCAACCAGCTCCACCTCCCGGTGTACCGCCAGCAACCGCAACAGCTCGACTCCGGTATAGCCGGTTCCGCCCACTATGCCTACTTTAATCATTATGCAGACTCCACATAAAAATCAGACAATAAAAAAGCCGCCCGGTTCCGAGCGGCTTTTTCGCAAACAGCAGAAAATCAACGCTTGGAGAATTGTTTTGCGCGACGAGCTTTACGCAAACCGACTTTCTTACGCTCGACAACACGAGCATCGCGAGTTACCAACCCTGCCTTTTTGAGAGTGCCTTTCAGTTCCAGATCGTACTCGATCAGGGCGCGAGTAATTCCGTGACGGACTGCACCCGCCTGTCCGGATTCGCCGCCGCCGTATACGTTGACCATGATGTCGAACGTGGTCAAATTACTGGTAAGTTCCAGCGGCTGACGCACTACCATACGACCCGTCTCGCGCGAGAAATACTGGTCTATCGGTTTTTCGTTAACCACGATATTGCCGCTGCCGGCTTTGATAAACACCCGCGCCACAGCATTTTTGCGACGCCCGGTGCCGTAATAATAATTTCCGATCATGGCTTATCCTCTGATTTCCAAGACTTTAGGCTGCTGTGCAATATGCGGATGGCTGGCACCGGCATAGCACTTCAATTTTTTGATCATGGCGTAGCCTAAAGGACCTTTAGGTAACATGCCCTTAACCGCTTTTTCCAGCACGCGTCCCGGAAAACGCGCTTGCATTTTAGCGAAATTGGTTTCGTAAATACCGCCTGGATAACCGGTGTGACGGAAATATTTCTTATCTTCCGTTTTATTACCCGTGACCTTGATTTTCTCGACATTGACAACCACGATAAAATCGCCGGTATCAACGTGAGGAGTAAATTCAGGTTTATGTTTGCCACGCAAAATGCGGGCGAGCTCTGCGGCAACGTGGCCGAGTACTTTATCTGTCGCATCAACGACAAACCACTCACGCACCACTTCATGCGCTTTGGCGGAAAAGGTGTTCATTCGAAACCTCTACAAATTTCTAAACTGGAAAGCCGAGCATCTTAATTCAATTATTGCAGGCTGTCAAACTTCCGCTACAATAAGCGGCTGTATTTCTTCGACGATCTTTGTTATGGCCTGGCTTTTCACCGCATTTATAAGTTCCTTGTTATTGCCGCCTACCTGTTTGATTATCCTGTCCGGCGCAGGACTGCTCCTGCTAAAACGCCATGCCCGTGCAGCAAAAGCAATGCTTGGCGTCGCCTGGATCAGCTTATTTCTGCTATCGCTGCCCTTGGTCGCCAATCGGTTGATCGCACAGCTGGAATATTATCCTGCACTTGACCTGCATCATTTGCCGTCTGCCGACGCTATCGTCATTCTCGGAGCAGGTACCTATTTTAATGCGCCGGAATACGGGGGCGATACCGTCAACGATTTTGCCCTGGTGCGCTTGCGCTACGGCGCCCGGCTGTTTCGCGCCACAGGCTTGCCGGTGGCGGTCAGCGGAGGCAGTCCCGATGGCGGGGTCGCCGAAGCGAAACTGATGCGTACCGCGCTGCAGCATGATTTTGGCGTGCCGGTGCGCTGGGCGGAAACGGCATCGACCAATACCCGTGAAAACGCCCTGGATAGCCGAGTCCTGTTACCGGCCTCCATACACCGGATTTTTCTGGTCACCCATGCCTGGCATCTGGCGCGCGCCGCTGCGGTATTTCGTCGCGCCGGTTTTATCGTCATTCCGGCAGGGACCCGATACAGCCTGACGCGGCCGGTTGCCCCGATCGATTTCATTCCGCGGCCGCAGGCTCTGGTAACGAGTTTTTTGGCGATGCACGAAGTGCTCGGGCTTATCTGGTATCGATTTACCGATTAGAATGGCGCATATTCGAATTAATTTGAGGAGTTAACGATGAAAGCCCGTATCAAGTGGATAGAAAATGTAGCCTTTGCAGGCGAAACCGGCAGCGGACATGCCGTCATCATGGACGGCTCGGTTGAAGGCGGAGGACAAAATCTGGGGCCGAGGCCGATGGAAATGCTATTGCTGGGAGCAGGCGGATGCACGTCTTACGACGTCGTCTCCATCCTTAAAAAAGCGCGCGCCAAAATTACCGACTGCGTAGCTGAAATCAGTGCGGAACGCGCCGAAACCGATCCCAAAGTCTTTACCCGCATTCACCTGCATTTCATCGTCACCGGATGGTCCCTCAAGCGCGAACAGGTCGAGCGGGCAATCAATCTCTCAGCCGAAAAATACTGCTCGGCCTCGATCATGCTCGGCAAAACCGCCGAGATTACGCACGACTACGAAATTATAGAAGCTCAGACGGGATAACAACGCACCGAGTAATAGGTATCCGTTTCGAGCACACCGAACAGACGGTCGATATTCGGGTGCTTGCCGGGATGCAGGCGGGCGTCGTCGGTATGCTCGCCAAACAGGATTAAGCCTTCTTCGGCCGCTTTCTGGCCGATGCCCCCCCATTTCAGCGCGATATGATAATACACGCGGAACGAGCCGCTACTGCCAGGTTTGTTTTCTATCGTGTCGCAAACATTACCCATTTCATCGAACAATTTCATCGCAATAAACCCGTCTACATTTTCGAGGGTATCGAGATTTTCTGCAAAAGTAGCCACGGCACTTAACCTTCATCCAAATTCGAGTTGCTCATTATACCCAATAAGCCGTTTTCGTCATCACTTTGGACATGATTCGCATCAAATCTCGGACCGGCAACGGCAAACGTGCTCCGCCCCCGGCTTCGGCGACCTCGGCATGGCGGGTTTCATCGATCTGCATCTGTTCGACGACGGCCCGGCTTTTCACATCCGCGTCCGGCAATTGGTTCAGATGCGCCCCCAAATGGGCCCCAACCTGCCGCTCGGTCT
>JAJYPZ010000216.1 GCA_021794855.1 Pseudomonadota bacterium
TGTCTTTTTCAGGCCGGATACCCGTAATAATTGCCCTGTCAGGACAATTGCTGGCATTGCTGGCAATCGGTTCGCTATGGCTGATCGGGACGTATCTTGCTTTTCCTATCCTGCATTCGGTGACGCCGGGCATGGCGGTATTGCTGCAGGGAGCCGTTGCCGCCCTGATAGGCCGCTGGTTTGGGCTGGCTGCATGGTGGTGGCTGTTTCAATTGCTGTTTCCTCCTGCTTTGTTTTTTGCTCTGACTCTGCATCTGCCTTCGTATCTGTATCTGGCCGGTTTCATCGTTTTGTGGTTGTGGTACGGACCGGCATTTCGAACGCAGGTTCCGTTTTATCCTTCAAGTCCGGCAACGTGGAAATCTCTCGTTCCTTATTTCCCCCGCGATCGTACGTTCAAGTTGATCGATATCGGCAGCGGAACGGGCGGTATGTTGTTAAATTTAGCCGCACTTTATCCCGATGGTGAGTTCCTGGGTGTAGAATTGGCGCCGCTGGTGTGGGGCGTCAGCTGGATGCGGGCGCGCTTGCGTCGGAGCAGGGCGAAGTTTGTTTGCGCCGATTATATGGATGTCGATTTTTCAAAATGCGATCTCATATTTGCCTATTTGTCTCCGGCGGCCATGCCTGCGTTATGGGAAAAAGCGCGCCGCGAAATGCAGCCGGGAGCGATTCTGTTCAGCAACGAGTTCGGAATCCTGGAGCAGGAACCCGATGTCGTCATTCATAAGGCAGGAGTTCGTGCGCCGTTGTTCGTCTGGTATATGTAATTTTAGGATCGCCACGTCAAGTTTGGACTTTCAGAGCCGTTATAACAATTATATTTAATAATGGAGGCTGGTCCTTCATTTCACGGGGAGCAGCAAGTGTTAGTAATTGTTGGCTATATAGTGGTGCTCGCGGCGGTATTCGGTGGGTTTGCGATGGCGGGCGGTCATATGGCCGCATTGTTTCAGCCTATTGAATTGCTGATGATAGCGGGGGGAGCGGGAGGCGCTTTTTTTGTCGGCAACAACGGTAAATCCGTTAAAGCGACTTTGAAAGCGATGACTTCGATACTGAAAGGCTCGACGTACACCAAAACCCTGTATATGGATTTGCTTGCTTTGCTGTTTGAAATTCTGGGTAAAGTTCGCAAGGAAGGCCTGATGTCGATTGAAGGCGATATCGAAACGCCGGAAACCAGTCCGCTGTTCAGTAAATACCCCTCAATTCTCGCCAACCATCATGTCATTGAGTTTATGACGGATTATTTGCGATTAATGGTTTCAGGCAATATGGATGCCTTTCAGATCGAAAATTTGATGGATAACGAACTCGAAACGCATCATCACGAAGGCGCAGTGCCGGTTCATTGTATCGCCAAAGTGGGGGACGGATTACCTGCTTTCGGTATTATCGCTGCAGTGATGGGGGTAGTTCATACGATGGAATCGGTAGGAGCGCCGCCTGCCGAACTGGGCATCATGATCGCCCATGCGCTGGTAGGCACCTTTCTCGGCATCTTGCTGGCATACGGTTTTATCGGCCCGCTTTCAGGTTTGCTGGAACAAAAACTCGACGAATCGACCAAAATGCTGCAGTGCGTGAAAATCACCTTGCTGGCCAGTTTGAACGGTTATGCCCCTGCGCTGGCGGTGGAGTTCGGGCGTAAAGTGCTGTACTCGACCGAGCGACCCAGTTTTATCGAGCTGGAAGATCACGTCAAGCAGACCAAAGTCAAATAACTTTCGGGAAAATCATGGCTGAAGTTCGTCCCATCATCATAAAGCGAATCAAAAAAGTGTCCGGCAGCAGTCACGGTGGCGCATGGAAAATCGCTTATGCGGATTTTGTGACCGCCATGATGGCGTTTTTTTTGCTGATGTGGTTGCTGGGTTCGACCAGCAAGGGTGATCTGAAAGGCATAGCCGAGTATTTTTCTACGCCTCTGCGCGTAGCCATGGCAGGGGGGTCAGGCAGCGGCGACAGTTCCAGCGTTATCCCGGGCGGAGGTAAGGATCTGACGCGGCATGTCGGGCAGGTCAACAATGCCGTCGATCCCGTACAAAAGAAAACCTACGACCTGAAAAGTGCGCAAGCGGATATTGAAAAGCAGGAAATGGAACGGCTCAAGGGTCTCAAGATGCAGATTGAAACGGCCATCAATGCCAATCCCCTGCTTAAACAGTTCAAGAAGCAGTTATTGCTGGATATCACTACAGAAGGCTTGCGCATCCAGATCATCGATGAAAAAAATCGGCCTATGTTCGCGTCCGCCAGCGCCGAACTGCAGCCTTATACCAAAGTCATTCTTCATCAAATAGGCAAAATGCTCAATTCGGTACCGAATAAAATCAGTTTGTCCGGCCATACCGATGCGACGCCTTACGCCAATGGCGGAACGTCGTACAGCAACTGGGAATTATCGACCGACCGGGCGAACGCATCGAGGCGCGAACTGATCGCCGGAGGAATGGATGAAAATAAAGTATTGCGGGTGGTAGGGCTGGCTTCGGCGATCCCTTTCTACAAAGCCGATCCGTTCAGTCCGGTTAACCGGCGCATCAGTATTATCGTGATGAACAAAAAAACGGAAGATGCGATCGTCAAGGATGGCGGTCTGCTGTCGGCAGCCGACGACAAAGCGATCAAGGCGCAAATCGCGGCGGGTAAATAACTGTCTGCTGCCGGTTAAAGATCGATTTCCAGATTATCTATCAGCCGGGTGCGGCCCAGATGCGCAGCGGCTAGTACTACTAATTGTTTGCTGCTTGAGACGGGAGTCGTCAATTCACGGGTGCGAACGCTGACGTAATCGACCCGCCAGCCTTTTGTACTTAACAGTATCTGCGCTTCCTGTTCGAGTTCGGCATAATTGCGTTCGCCTTGAAGTATGCGGGCCTTGATATTCGTCAGGCAGGCATAGAGCAGGGGCGCTTCCTGGCGTTCGGCAGCATTCAGGTAACGATTCCGGGAGGAAAGGGCAAGACCGTCATCAGCGCGTATCGTTTCGCCGGCAAGGATGGTTACGGGTACGCAAAAATCCTGCGCCATAGCGCGCAGCATGCTCAGCTGCTGGTAATCTTTTTTGCCGAATACCGCGATTCGCGGTTGAACCAGATTGAACAGTTTCATGACAATAGTCGCTACGCCGCGAAAATGTCCCGGACGAAAGCGGCCGCAAAGTTCGTCGGCGAGAGGCGGCACTTCGATATGATAGCGTTGCGGGCCCGGAAACAGCTCGTCGACATTCGGCGCGAAAATAACTCCTGCTTTTATTTCGTTCAGAATTGCCGTGTCTTGAGCCAATGTTCGGGGATAAAGGGCAAAATCCTCATTGGGGCCGAATTGCAACGGGTTGACGAAAATACTGACCGCGACTTTCCGGGCGTGCTGCCGGGCGAGATTGACCAGCGCAAGGTGTCCTTCATGCAAGTTGCCCATGGTCGGAACGAACGCTACGTCTTTGTTCCTGGCGCGCCACTCCTGTAATTGCGCGATGCTGTGCAGGATTTTCATGATGGA
>JAJYPZ010000217.1 GCA_021794855.1 Pseudomonadota bacterium
CGTGTGCGCCGTGGTATTGCGCCGTAGCGAGATTGCCGACGGTCAAACCTCCCAAAGCATATACTGGAATGCTGCGTCCTGCGCATAGTTCTGCAAATCGCTTCCAGCCCAGCGGGATCACACCGGGATGGCTGGCAGTAGGCAGTACGGGAGAAAGCAGAGCGTAATCGCATCCCAATTGTTCCGCCCGATCCAGTTCCGATGCATTATGGCATGAGGCGCCGACCAGCCCGAAATCCGGGCGTTGACGCGATTCGGCCAACTGAATCGATGTGAGCTGTATCCCGTCGGCCTGCACTGTTTGCGCGAGTAAAGTATCGCTGTTGATAATGACGCGCGCTCCGGCAGCATGGGCGCGAGCGACGACCGATAAGGCGAATCCTTCCATGTCGTCTATTTCCCGTTCTCGCACTTGTATCAAGCTTAAACCGCGCTCAAGAGCCCGGTCAAGCTTGGAGAGAAATCCGGCGGCATCGTTCCCCGCTTGCGTGATGCCGAACAAAGGCGGCAAGGTCAAAGCGCGCAGGACAGGGATATTAGCCGGCAGTACCGGCCCTACAGTCACTCCGGCCGCAGTCTGCCACGAAAGCGTCTGGCCTTCGAGCGGCTGCGGTTCGCCTTGCCAGTCGTAAACGCGAAAAAAATTCAATACGACGCGGGCGCTGGCATAATCGTGCCGACGCGTAATCCATGGTACGGCACGGGTAACGGTGATACCCACTTCTTCCCGTAATTCGCGTACCATCGCCTCATAGGCCGATTCGCCGGCTTCAATTTTGCCGCCGGGGAATTCCCAGCTGCCCGGATGCGTTTTGTCGGGGGGGCGACTCGCGAGCAAGAAACTGTTGTCGCTGCGAAATATGACCGCTGCGGCAACCTGAATAACAGGAATAGTCATGGTTTATATAAATACTCGATGTCAGGGGTTTTAAGAGCGTCGATAATGCGGCGCCGTTGAATTAAGGTTAATGGATTATTCCCGTAAAGTTTGCCGTCCGGCATAATCGCGAGCGAATTGCCATGCGCTGCGACCGGAGCGCGTGCCTCGCGTCAAAGCCCATTGCAGCGCTTCGAGTCGCGCTTCTTCGGCAAGGCCGCCTTTGATGCCGAACGATTCCAGCCAGATCGCGACACTGGCGAGATAGGTATCCTGATCGAAAGGGTAGAACGAGAGCCATAAGCCGAAGCGTTCGGACAGGGAGACTTTTTCTTCAGTGGCTTCGTGCGGGTGCACCTCGCCATTAAGATGTCGCGTTGCTTCGTTTTCGTGCATATATTCAGGCAGCAGATGGCGGCGATTGGACGTTGCATATATCAGTACATTTTCTGGTGCTGCGGCAAGCGTGCCGTCCAGTGCTACCTTTAACGACTTGTAGCCGGTGTCATCCTCCGAAAACGACAAATCGTCGCAAAACAAGATAAAGCGTTCCGTACGATTGATCAGCTGTTTGGTGATATCTGCGAGATCGGCCAGATAATCTTTATCTACTTCGATCATCCGTAACCCTTGCTCCGAATAAGCGTGCAGCATCGCCTTCACCAGCGAAGACTTGCCGGTGCCGCGCGCTCCGGTCAGCAACACATTGTTTGCGGGCTTGCCGGAGACAAATTGAGCGGTATTTTGCGTAATCGATTGTTTTTGTGCGTCTATGCCGGTCAATTGCGATGCGGCGATGATCTGCGGTCGGGCAATCCCTTCCAGCCAGCCTTGAGCGCCTTGCCGGCGCCAGCGAAAGGCGATATGCCGATCCCATTCGGGGGGTGCGGCCGGCGCGGGTAGCCACGCTTCGAGGCGTTGCAGGACAGCTTCGGCGCGTAGCAGGATTGATGCGAAATCAGCTGCGGTATTCGGCATTGATTTTCACATAATCGTAAGAAAAGTCGCAGGTCCACACTGTCGCAACGGCGGTGCCTCGCGTCAGTACGACGCGTACGGTAATTTCCTCCTGCTGCATGATGCGCTGGCCGTCGAGTTCCTGGTAGCTTGCTGCGCGACCGCCATTTTCAGCCACCAGTACATCGTCCAGATATAATTGAATTGTCTGTACATCGAGATCGGGAACGCCCGAATAACCGATAGCGGCTAATATGCGTCCCAAATTGGGATCCGAAGCGAAAAAAGCCGTTTTGACCAAGGGAGAATGGGCGATCGCGTAAGCAATGGTGCGGCATTCGTCGCGGTCGGCACCCCCTTCGACCTGTATGCTGATGAATTTGGTTGCGCCTTCGCCGTCGCGTACAATTGCCTGAGCAAGTTCTCGCGCTACGTCGACGATGGCCAGGGCAAGAGTGGAATAATCGGTGCCCTGCTTATCGATTTCGGTGTTGCCGGCAACGCCGGTGGCAATCAGCATAAATGAATCATTGGTCGACGTGTCGCCGTCTACAGTGATGCAATTAAAGCTCTGATCGGCAGCATGTTGCACCAGTTGCTGCAATACAGGCTGACTGATAGCGGCGTCGGTGGCGATGAATCCGAGTAGCGTCGCCATGTTCGGATGTATCATGCCCGAACCTTTGGCGATACCGGTTATGGTGACGGTTTTACCGTCGATCTCGATACGCCGCGATGCGGCCTTGGCTACGATGTCTGTAGTCATGATGGCATGAGCGGCAGCCAGCCAGTTATCGCTTTTGCAATCGGCGATGACGGCCGGGAGTGCCGCCACGATTCTGTCTACGGGCAAAGGTTCCATGATGACGCCGGTAGAAAACGGCAGGATTTCGGTATCGGTACACGGAAGCCAGCTGGCGAGTGCGCGACAGACGCTGTCCGCATTGTTCAGGCCTGCTTCGCCCGTCCCTGCGTTGGCGTTACCCGTATTGATAATAAGCGCTCTGGGCGCACCCAGAGCCAGATGACGTTTTGCGATGACGACGGGGGCAGCGCAAAATCGGTTTTGCGTAAACACGCCGGCCACACGGCTGCCCGGCGCGAGGAGCATCAGCGTCAGGTCCTTGCGTCCGGTTTTCTTGATTCCTGCCGAGGCGATTCCGAGGCTTACCCCGGCAACGGGAAATAGAGCTCCGGCCAGCGGCGATGTTAAATTGACTGGCATATTTGTATTACTCCGGTGAATAAGGGACCTGATTATTGTTTGGCGCGCATCGCTTCATCGTTGAAAGCACCGTCTATTTTATAGACTATGTCTTCGACCAGTCGAAATCCTTCGACGGGGGCATCGTCTTTCATGTAAAACAGGCGTATCGGACCCAGGGTATTGATGGCCTGAGCACGCGTTATGGTCTCGTCCAACTGCTTGATGCCGCTGTTTTGATACATCTGCGCAATAATATTGCCGATAACCGGGTTTTTGTGTTTTCCATCCAGCGACAGGGCCAGGGTCTGATCGATATCGCCGTCCATGATGTCGTATTTGCTGTGGGCACCCAGATAGCTGAACAATTCAGTAAATGTCATATTGCGTTCCTTTATTTAATGGCGGGTAATCAAACCGTCGCGCAGG
>JAJYPZ010000218.1 GCA_021794855.1 Pseudomonadota bacterium
CGAAAGTCGGGCGATGTCGCGGCGATGAGCATGCAGGACAGGCGTGATATCGTTGCTTTTTTACAAACCTTGAACGACGGTTACTCGGCAGATCAACACGAATCCGCCCAGAGGTCGAGGTAATGTTAAAATCGATGTACAGCCGGTCTTAACACTATTCAGAGAGCGGAAGCTTTATTCATTCTGCAATTCGTGATGGCAGCGGAACCGGAATGGGCCAGTTTTTGAATACAGGCATGTTGACGTAATTAGCGATCCCGCAGCAAGCCCGACTCGATGCCCGGGCTTGCTTTGGTTTTGGTTATCAGAGCGGTTAGCTTATTACAGCGCCAGCCAAAGCGCATTCAGGCGTTGCACGAACGTTGCCGGATCTTCCAGTTGTCCGCCTTCCGCCAGCAGGGCCTGATCGAACAGCAGGTGGCTCCAGTCGTTGAACTTGCCGTCGTCTTCCTGCGTTTTGAGGCGCTGCAGCAAACCGTGCTTGGGGTTGATTTCCAGTATCGGTTTGCTGTTCGGCGCTTTTTGCCCCGCCGCTTTGAGCATGCGTTCGAGATTGCCGCTGATGTCGTGCTCGTCGGCGACAAGGCAAGCGGGAGAGCTCGTCAGCCGATGCGTGATGCGCACATCCTTGACCTGATCGCCCAGCGCGGTCTTGATTTTTTCGGTCAGATCCTTGAACGCTTCGGCTTCGTCGGCCTGTTCCTTTTTCTCTTCTTCGTCGGCGAGTTTACCGAGATCGAGATCGCCTTTGGCGACCGACTGCAATTTCTTGCCGTCGAATTCGGTGAGGTGCGAGAGCATCCATTCGTCCACGCGCTCGGAGAGCAAGAGCACTTCTACCCCCTTGGCGCGGAAAAATTCCAGGTGAGGGCTGTTTTTGGCGGCGGCAAAGCTGTCTGCGGTGACGTAATAAATCTTGTCCTGGCCTTCTTTCATGCGACCGGCATAATCGCTCAAGGTGACATTCTGAGCGTCGGTATCGTTATGCGTCGAGGCAAAGCGCAATAATTTGGCGATGCGTTCCTTGTTGCTGAAATCTTCGCCCATCCCTTCTTTCAGTACCTGACCGAATTCTTTCCAGAACGTCGCATATTTTTCCGGCTGGTTCTGCGCCAGATCTTCCAGCATGCCCAGCACTTTTTTGACCGAGCCGGCGCGGATCGTGTCGATGTCTTTGCTTTCCTGCAGGATTTCGCGCGAGACGTTGAGCGGCAGATCGTTGGCGTCGATAACGCCGCGGATAAAGCGCAGATAGGTCGGCATCAGTTGCTTGGCGTCGTCCATGATGAAAACGCGGCGAACGTAGAGTTTAATCCCGTGGCGCTGTTCGCGGTCCCATAAGTCAAACGGTGCGCGGGCCGGGACATACAGCAGTTCGGTGTATTCCTGCTTGCCTTCCACCTTGGCGTGGATGTGCGCCAGCGGCGCTTCGTAATCGTGAGAAACATGTTTGTAAAATTCGTCGTACTGTTCCTGGCTGATATCGCTCTTGGCGCGGGCCCACAACGCCGACGCCTGATTGATGGTTTCGTCTTCGTCCTTGACGACGGTGGTTTGCGCTTCGGCATCCCACTCTTCTTTCTTCATCACGATAGGCAGCGTAATGTGATCGGAATATTTGCGAATGATGGATTTGAGCTGGTAGCCGGACAGCATTTCCTCGTTTTCTTCGCGCAGATGCAGAACGATTTCCGTACCGCGCGTCTTTTTTTCCATCATTTCCAGCGTGTAGTCGCCTTCGCCGGACGATTCCCAGCGCACGCCGTGTTCTTCGCCCAGGCCGGCTTTACGCGTGGTCAATGTGACTTTGTCGGCAACCAGAAAGGCGGAATAAAAGCCGACGCCGAATTGCCCGATCAGATTGGTGTCGCGCGCCTGATCGCCCGACAGGTTTTCGAAAAACTGCCGCGTTCCGGAGCGCGCTATCGTACCGATATGTTCGATGACTTCCTGCCGCGTCATGCCGATACCGTTATCGGCGATAGTAATAGTACGGGCGTCTTTATCGTAGTCGATACGAATTTTCAGCTCGGTATCGTTTTCCCATAAGGCATTATCGGAGAGGGCTTCGAAACGCAGCTTGTCGGCGGCATCCGAAGCGTTCGAAATCAGTTCGCGCAGAAAAATTTCCTTGTTGCTGTACAAAGAATGAATCATCAATTGCAACAATTGTTTGACTTCGGTCTGGAAACCTAGAGTTTCTTTATGCGCTGCGACGGTCATGGTGCGGATGCTCCCTTAGAGTTGAACAAAATGTGTGTAGTAAATGGGGGAGCCGCGGCTCGATTTCAAGAGTCGGCACAAAGCCGGATCAAAGCAATTTCGTTTGGCCGGGCGGATAGGTAATGCAAGTGCCGTTCACTTGCGTGCAAGCAGTCGTCGAATAAGGTTTGCGATGGGTTTGCCGATGTTTTGCGTCCAGTCTCGAACCAGCAATGCGTAGTCGATCGGAATTACGGATTTCTTGCGTTGCCCCGTGTAAATTTTGGTTGAGAAATGAGCGCGATAACAATAGCCAAAGTAATCAACACAAAAATTTTCTATATGTTAAAATCCGCATATATAATTATAAACGAGAAACACATCGTTATGTCATTTGTCACCTTTGACGGCGTTCCGGGCTAACCCGTGCTGCATTTTCGCGGCCTGTTGCGCCCCGTTTTTATCGTAGTGCTGGTTGTTAATCTGCCGGGCCTGCTGCAATCGGCGCCTGCGCAGGGGGCTTCCCTGCTCGATGCTGCTCCCGAGGGCGTGTTGATGCAGCAGGAACGGCAAGCCCAGACGCAGGCCATGCTGCCGGCGCAGGGCAACCAACTCCATGCCGGTTCAGTCGTCATTCCCAACTTATACAAACTGCCGCCGGAAACGCCGTGCTTCGTCATCCATAGCGAGCATCTGAGCGGCTCTCGCGCATGGCAGTTTTATTGGCTTAATTGGTATGCATTGCCTTTGATCGGGCAATGCGTGGGCCCCGAGGCGCTGGCCAAGACCGCTGAAGTGCTGGACGCCGAGCTCGTGGCGAGGGGTTATACTACCAGCCGCGTGAGTTTTCCGGTGCAGAACCTGTCGTCCGGCGACCTCGATATTCACATCGACGTCGGCACCGTATCCTCGGTGCGGATGGTGCGCGCCGATAACGGCAAGCCCGATACCGATTGGGGGACGTGGCGCAATGCGTTTGCCGTGTCGGCCGGCGATACGCTTAACGTGCGCGATCTGGAGCAGGGGATCGAATCGATGGATGCGCTGTCCAGCCAGTCCGTGCACACGCTGCTCGAACCGGGGGCGACGCCGGGTTCCAGCGTCGTCGTGATCCAGCGCCAAAGCGCGCCCTGGCGGCAACGTATTCATGGCGGCGTGACGCTCGACAACTCCGGCAGCGAGTACGTCGGACGTCCGCAATTATCGACGGCCGCCTCGCTGGAGAATCCGGCCGGTCTCAACGATATTCTGAGCATGAATGCCA
>JAJYPZ010000219.1 GCA_021794855.1 Pseudomonadota bacterium
TTGGCGATGCATGGACGGACGCGGGCCTGCGGATATACCGGTCACGCCGAATACGATACCATAGCCGCAGTCAAGGCGGCTGCACGTATTCCCGTTATCGCCAACGGCGATATCACCACGCCGGAAAAAGCCCGCTTCGTATTGAACTATACCGGTGCCGATGCGGTAATGATAGGGCGTGCTGCGCAAGGGCGTCCGTGGATATTCAGGGAAATCGATTATTTTCTGCAAACCGGGCGGCATTTGCCGCCGCCGGAAGTTTCGGAAATCCATCGCGTACTCAGGCAGCATCTTTACGATCTCTACGAATTTTACGGCGAGCAGTCCGGCGTTCGTATCGCGCGCAAACATATTTCATGGTATACCAAGGGTTTGTACGATTCGTCGGTATTCCGTCACGCAATGAACCAGTTGCAAACTTTAGAACAGCAGGTGTCGGCCGTAGACGATTTTTTCGACCAATGTCGAGCGCATGGCAAAAATCTTGCTTACGTAACGGACGACGCCCTCACTGAAGAAACCTAAAGCCAGGTAGAACATAATGAATAAAGACAATGAAATTGCGGCCTGCATCGAACGCGCGATGGAATCCTATCTGCATGACCTGGATGGAGAAATTCCTTCAGGAATATACGATATGGTGCTTGCCTGCGTAGAACAGCCGCTGCTTGAAATAATACTGAACTTTGCCGAAGGCAATCAAACTCGCGCCGCTGATTATCTAGGTATCAACCGCAATACCTTACGCAAAAAAATGGCGCGTTACGGCATACAATAATCAATGTTGGTCAATTATCTTCAGGATGTTTCATGGCTTATATAAAACGAGCGCTAATCAGCGTCTCCGACAAAACCAATGTTGTCGCGCTGGCGCAAGGCCTGCATGATTTGAATGTCGAAATCCTGTCTACCGGAGGTACCGCCGCACTTTTGGCGGCGCACGGAATACCCGTGACGGAGGTCGCCGATTACACCGGTTTTGAGGAAATGCTGGATGGGCGGGTAAAAACGCTGCATCCTAAAATACACGGCGGCATACTGGCGCGCCGCGATCTGCCCGGGCACGCCGAAGCGGTGCGGCAGGCAGGCATTCCTTACATCGATCTGGTGGTGGTGAACCTGTATCCGTTCGGCCAGACGATAGCCAAGGCCGATTGCAGTCTCGCCGATGCAATAGAAAATATCGACATAGGCGGCCCTGCGATGGTGCGTTCGGCAGCGAAAAATTACCAGCATGTCGCCGTCGTGACCGATCCGGCGGATTATGCCGGCATTCTGAACGAGCTGAATGCGGCAGCCGGGGTCGTGTCGGCGGCAACCTGTTTCGCGTTGGCGCGCAAGGCGTTTTCCCATACCGCGCAGTACGACAGCGCGATTGCCAATTATCTGACCGCACGCGAAATCAGCGGCGATGTCGCAGCGTTTCCGGCGCGGCTCAATCTCCAGTTCGACCGGGTGCAAACCATGCGCTACGGCGAAAATCCCCACCAGGAAGCGGCATTTTATCGGGATATCCTGCCTGCGGCCGGGGGTCTCGCACATTTCACCCAACTGCAAGGCAAGGCCTTATCCTATAATAATATCGCCGATAGCGACGCGGCCTGGGAATGCGTTAAAACCTTCGTGCAGACGGCGTGCGTTATCGTCAAGCATGCCAATCCATGCGGCGTCGCCACGGCGGAAGACTGTGCGAGCGCTTACCGTTTGGCGTTCGCGGCGGATAGTACCTCGGCATTCGGTGGTATCATAGCCTTTAATCGCGAAGTGGATGAAAGCGCGGCGCTAGCCGTCACGCAGCAATTCGCCGAAGTATTGATTGCGCCGGGTTATAGCGCAGCGGCGCGGAGCGTGCTGGCGAATAAAGTTAATTTGCGCGTACTCGCCGTCCCGCTGGCGTACGACGCGAATGCGCTGGAATTGAAACGCATCGGCGGCGGTCTGCTGGTGCAGACGGCGGATAATTTTAATATCCGTGCCGAAGATTTGCGCGTGGTATCGGCAACCCAGCCGAGCGCAACACAGATCCAGGACATGCTGTTCGCCTGGCGGGTGGCGAAATTCGTAAAATCGAATGCCATCGTCTTTGCAGCGCAAGGCCGTACGCTGGGAATCGGTGCCGGACAGATGAGCCGGATCGATTCGACTAAGATCGCAGTTATCAAGGCGGCTGAGGCTCATTTATCGCTGGACGGCTGCGCGGTGGCGTCGGATGCGTTTTTCCCGTTCCGCGACGGTGTCGACGTACTGGCGGCGGCGGGAGCGAAAGCGGTCATTCAACCAGGCGGCAGCGTCAAGGACGAGGAAGTGATTGCGGCAGCGAATGAAAATGGAATTGCCATGGTATTTACCGGACACCGTCATTTCCGTCATTGAACCCGGCCGGAATCTGGTTGCAGGTTGTGAGCCGGAACAATCAGGAGTATGTTGTTTGCAGCGTGCGCTGTCCTGTTATGGAAAAAGCTGCCGAATCCTGCACTCCCGTTGAATATGGCTGTATCAGGCCTTGTTTATGGATCGCGATGCGGATAGCGCCATCATGATCGGGATATTTCCAACCCTACGATTACCGTTTTGATCAAAATGAATATACTTGTTATTGGATCCGGAGGCCGCGAACATGCATTGGCGTGGCGGCTGGCGCAATCGCCGCGGGTTGCCAAAGTGTTCGTCGCCCCCGGGAATGCCGGTACGGCAGCGGAAAAAGAACTGACGAATGTCCCCATTACGTCGATTCCTTTGTTGCTTGAATTTGCCCGTCACGAGCAGGTCGTTTTGACCGTTGTCGGGCCGGAAACGCCTTTGGCGGCAGGCATTGTCGACGAGTTTCGGGCAAAAGGGCTGAAGATATTCGGACCGACGAAAGCCGCAGCGCAACTGGAAGCGTCCAAGGATTTCGCCAAGAGCTTCATGTTCAGGCACGGCATTCCTACTGCCGCTTACCAGACTTTTACCAATGCGGCGGCTGCACATGCCTATATCCGGTCTGCCGGTGCGCCTGTCGTCGTCAAAGCGGACGGGCTTGCAGCCGGGAAGGGAGTAGTGGTCGCCCAGACAGTGGAAGAAGCTTGCGCAGCAGTCGATATGATGCTGGAAGACAATCGGCTGGGCGATGCCGGGGCGCGCGTAGTGATCGAGGAATTTTTAACCGGGGAGGAAGCCAGTTTTATTGTGATGTGCGACGGTGAGAACGTCTTGCCGCTGGCGACCAGTCAGGATCACAAACGGCTCGGCAACGGCGATACCGGGCCCAATACCGGCGGGATGGGCGCTTATTCGCCCGCTCCCGTAGTAACGCCCGAAATTTATGCGAAGACGCTGCGTGAAGTCATCATGCCGGTGATGGCAGGCATGAAGCAGGCAGGCATGCCCTATACCGGTTTTTTGTATGCCGGGCTGATGATCGATGCCTCCGGCAATATCAAGGTTCTGGAATTTAATTGCCGGCTGGGCGATCCCGAAACGC
>JAJYPZ010000220.1 GCA_021794855.1 Pseudomonadota bacterium
CTGGCAGAAGCCGGCGTGACTGCGCTGCCGGTCGTATTACCCGACGGCGAGCAATATAAAAACTGGGAAACGCTCAATACGCTGTTCGATGCCTTGCTGACGCATCGCTGCGAGCGCAAGACCACGCTGATTGCGCTGGGCGGCGGCGTCATCGGCGATTTGACCGGGTTCGCTGCGGCGAGTTATCTGCGCGGCGTACCGTTTATCCAGATACCTACCACCTTGCTGGCGCAGGTCGATTCCTCGGTCGGCGGAAAAACCGGTATCAATCATCCGCTGGGCAAAAACATGATAGGCGCCTTTTATCAGCCGCAACTGGTGCTGGCGGATACAGGTACTTTGCGCACCTTGCCGGCGCGCGAACTGTCGGCAGGTCTGGCCGAAGTGATCAAGTACGGACTGATTTACGATGCGGTTTTTTTTGTCTGGCTGGAAGCGAACATGGACAAATTGCGCGCGCTGGACGAAGCCAGCATCGCTTATGCCGTATACCGTTCGTGCGAGATCAAGGCCGAAGTGGTAGCTCAGGACGAGCGCGAAACGGGCTTGCGGGCGTTACTCAATCTCGGCCATACGTTCGGGCACGCGATCGAGTCCGGCATGGGTTACGGCAACTGGCTGCATGGCGAAGCTGTGGCGGCCGGGACGGTACTGGCGGCAGACCTTTCGCAGCGGATGGGTTTGCTCACAGCGTCCGAAGTCGACCGCATCCGGGCTTTGTACCGGGTTGCCGGCTTGCCCGATACGGCCCCCGATCTAGGGGCGGAAAGTTATAAACGATACATGGGGTTGGATAAAAAAGTGGAAGGCGGCCGCATCCGTTTTGTGTTGATGCGCGGCATAGGCTCGGCATTGCTGAGTGCCGATGTGCTCGATACCGATTTAAATGCTGTGCTGGGACATTATGTTCACGCCATTTAAACTCGCGGCTTATGCCGCTACCGATGCGACCTCGCGCGGGCGACGTCATGCCGAAGCCATCGACCCTTCTCGCGGCCAGTTTCAGCGCGACCGCGACCGGATTATCCATTCTGGCGCATTTCGCCGACTGGAATATAAAACGCAGGTCTTCGTTAATCACGAAGGCGATCTGTTCCGTACGCGGCTCACTCATAGCCTGGAGGTCGCGCAGATCGGCCGTTCTATCGCACGGGTATTGGGCTTGAACGAGGATCTGGTCGAAGCGATCTGCCTCGCGCACGATCTGGGGCATACTCCGTTCGGACACGCAGGGCAGGATGCGCTGAATGCGTGCATGAAAGACTGGGGAGGTTTCGAACACAATCTGCAAAGTTTGCGCGTGGTTGATAAGCTCGAACAGCGCTACGCCGAATTCGACGGGCTGAATTTATGTTTTGAAACCCGCGAAGGCATACTGAAACACTGCTCGCTGGACAATGCCCGTCAACTGGGAGAAATCGGCGTGCGCTTTATACAAAAGCAGCAACCCGGTCTGGAAGCTCAGGTTGCCAATCTGGCGGATGAAATCGCCTACAACAATCACGATATCGACGATGGTTTGCGCTCCGGCCTGATAACATTGGAGCAGCTTGAGGAGGTCGAATTATTTGCGAACCATCTCGCGCAAGTCCGGGGACAATATCCCGCTCTCAACGAACGCCGAACGATCCATGAAACCGTCCGGCGCATGATCAATACCCTGGTGCTCGACCTGATCGCGTATACGCAGGCGGCGATTGCGTCGGCGCAGGTGGCCCACCCCGACGAAGTTCGGGCGGCAATGCCGCTGGCGGGCTTCAGCGCGGAAATCACCCGGCAGAATCAGGCGCTCAAACAATTTTTGCGCAAACATCTATACCGGCATTATCGCGTCGTGCGCATGAGCACCAAAGCAGCACGGGTAGTCACCGATTTATTTACCGCCTTTCTGCAGATGCCGGCATTGCTGCCAGACGAACACAGACCGCTACCCGATTCCGCTGCTCCGCGCGTCATCGCCGATTATATTGCGGGAATGACCGACCGTTACGCGATGCGAGAGCACAGGAGACTGTTTGCGATAGATGATATTTTATTGTGACGGCAGCGCCGATCCCAAGAGTTTCTGTACTCTACCTTGTCGTTCAGAGCGGGGTTTTACCGGCATTGCGAGGGTGTTGACGGCTCTAGATTGAAAATTTATCGAAACATTATTAACTAATTGCGCCAACTTGTTATATTTTTGCTATATTTGTACTTGAGCCTCTACGATAATCGACTTCCATGAAAAATTTATTGCGATACCTGACACTGTTTGCTGCTGTGACTGCCTTAACCTCCGTTGATGCCAGTGCGAGCAGTCATCACAAGAGAGTGCATAGAGTCAGTTACGACGCCGTTGCCTCTCCCGGAGTAAGCGCTTTGTCCGTCCTTGTGCTGGATCAGAAAGACGGTCTTCCCCTGTATGAGAAAAACGCCAATATGGAAACGCCCATCGCGTCGATCAGCAAATTGATGACGGCGATGGTGGTTTTGGACGCGCACCCGAATATGGATGAGACGTTGAAAGTGACGCAAGCCGATGTCGACATGTTGCGTCATTCCAGTTCGCGCCTGGCGGTAGGGACCGAATTGACGCGCGGCGAAATGCTGCATCTGGCGCTGATTGCCTCGGAAAACCGGGCGGCCTACGCGCTGGCGCGGAATTATCCCGGCGGCATGCCGAGTTTTATCGCTGCGATGAATGCGAAAGCGCGTCAGCTGGGAATGGAACATACTTCATTCGAAGATCCTACCGGCCTGTCCAGCCATAATCAGTCTACCGCAGCCGATCTGGCGAAAATGGTGCAGGCAGCCATACGCTATCCGGTCATACATCAGATAACCACGACCGCCAATTATGAAGTCACCCGCACGATCGTGGCCCGTATGCGCGGCAAGCACAAGAATAGTTGGCGCACTATCACGCAAACGGTAGAATTTCACAATACCAATCAATTATTGCGTGACGAATCCTGGAATATCGGTTTGTCCAAGACCGGCTTTATCAACGAAGCCGGGCATTGCCTGGTCATGCAGGCAAAGATAGCGCAAAAACCGGTAATCATCGTATTGCTCGACGCCAGCGGAAAGTATGGCCGCATCAATGACGCCCGCCGTATTCGCAGCTGGCTGGAGCGTCATCCCGATAGCAATAAGCTCGCGGCGCATATGCAACCTATAGCGAGTAATTAAGTGCTGATTTATGCGCACGGGTTTAATAGCAGTCGAGCATCCGCCAAGGCGCAACAGTTGCTGCGTTATTTTACCGAAGCGGGCGAACCCGATGCGGTAATGTGCCCTACTTTGCCGTATCGACCGAAAGACGCCGTAGACATGCTGGCCGGGATGATACAGAGCGCGATGCAATCCTCCGCTTCGGTCAGGCTGACAGGGAGTTCGCTGGGAGGTTTTTATGCTACCTGGCTCGCTCATCGATTTGATATCAAGGCAATTGCGATCAACCCTGCGGTGCATGCGC
>JAJYPZ010000221.1 GCA_021794855.1 Pseudomonadota bacterium
GCTGCCGCATTGCGGGAATTGTTGTTCGACCGGGTCTGCAGAGCGCGCGCCAGCGCAAGTATTGCGTCGGCGTTCTGATTGATCTGGGCAGTGCCCGAATACGCATCGGAAAGGCTGTTTTTTTGCTGTACGATCAGATTGATTTCGTTTTCAAGCGGCGTCCAATGCGCTTTTAATTGCGCTAACAAAGGCTGTATCGATTGCGGAGAGGCCGGTAGCGCAAAACTGCCTTTGGTGAGCGCGTTCAGGTCGGTTGTGAATCTCGCTTCGCTGCTCTGTAATTGCGTATACGCTTTCGGGTCGCCGGCAACGGCCTGCTGGGCGCTTTTGGTCAAGCGTTGCGACAGCATCTGCATTTCAGTTACTTTGGTGATGTATTCCGTTTTATTGCTGGTTTGAACTCCGTTATACATCAGCAAGACACCGGATACGACAAGAAATCCCAAACCCAGGACCATGGTCAGCAGATATTGTTTTTCCACCGGAAGGTGTCCGATAAGCGGTGTTTCGTTGGAATTGCTTTCCGACATTTTTTTTAGCCCGCTCATGATGAGCGTGGTATTTTCCGCTGAGGCGGTTTTTCTGCCGTGCCTCGGATCGTTTTTAGGATTGAAGCTAGGGAGTTTGAATGCCATGCCGTGTCTCCGCTTTATAATAATAGTAATAGTGGGTGAAAGCGCCTGTGATAAACGGGTTTAAGCGCTAACGGTTAAAAAAGCAGGGTCTGTGATCAACGTTGCCATATTTATACTAAGCCATTTTTCTCCCTGGTCGTCCCGGTAACAATCTGCTGCCAGGCTCGATTCGACAAGGCGCGATTCGAAATGCATCTGATCCAGATTGCGCAATCCCAATGCCTGGTCGACAAACAAGGCGGAATTGGTAGCGAAACGCGGATGTGTTATCAATAACCGGTTGCTGGAATGGGACTGAACCTTGCCGATACCGACATACGCAGGCAAGTCGACGACGCTGTACAATTTCCCTCGTATATTGGTTACGCCCAGAAACCAGGATTGCGTCAGTGGCACTGAAGCAAACGGCGGCGGGGCGATGACCTCGCTGATGTCGGCCAGGTCGATCAGCCATTTTTGGTTGCCGACGCGGATGGCGAGACGGCTGTTAACGGTAGATTGACTGGTAGCAAGTTGAAGTCGGTTGCTCAATTCTTGTTGAAATTGTCTGAGACTGACGCGTTTGGACATGCTATTTTTCCGCGATAAATAATTTTACAGGGAGCGTATCTTTTGCAACAGCGCGTTTCCATCTATAGGCTTGACGATATATTCGATGGCGCCCTGACGTAATCCCCAGATTTTGTCGGTTTCCTGGTCTTTGGTCGTACACAGTATCACCGGTATGTGTTTTAAATCCTCATCCTTTGAAATGGCTCGCGTAGCTTGAAAACCGTTTAAACCGGGCATGACCACGTCCATTAAAATCAGGTCGGGCATGAGCTGTTTCGCTTTCTCCAGAGCTTCTGTACCGTTTTCGGCAAGATTGATCTGATAACCTTGTTTTCCGAGCAAGTCGGCCAGAAAATATCGCTCGGTAGGGGAATCGTCGACTATAAGTATTTTTTGCACAGCCATGATAAGCGTAACCTCAAAATCGTGTTAATTGGTTTGGGGAATTTCCATTACCGAAGCATAACGCTGCACAGCCGTTAATATAGTATCTTTGGTAAAGGGTTTGGTCAGGTATTCGTTGGAACCCACCATCCGGCCGCGGGCTTTGTCGAATAACCCGTCTTTGCTGGAAAGCATGATGACGGGCGTATTTTTGAAATGGGTATTTTTTTTTATCAGGGCGCAAGTCTGGTAGCCGTCCAGACGCGGCATCATCACGTCGACGAATATGACGTCGGGACGATGGTCGGTAATTTTCGCCAGAGCATCGAATCCGTCTTCTGCCAGTATGATTTCGCAACCGGCCTGCTTGAGAAATATTTCGGCACTTCTGCGTATGGTGTTGCTATCATCGATCACCATGACTTTAACGCCATTTAAATTTCTAGTGTCGGTCATTCCGCCCCCATAAGATATATGCTTGAAAATAGCAATTGCGCTAGAAGATAGTCGCCCAGCTGGCATCGCCACTTATTGGTTCGTTTTTAATCTTATTTTAGCCGTCTGGCAAGCATTTGTTGGTTTTTTTATCAGAATGCGAACTTCCTGTGCGGAGATGAGGCGCATTCGGAAGGTTCTGGCGTTGCGCTATTCAATACTCCTTTACCGTTCCATAACGTCAGATCATTATCATTTCAAAATCTTCCTTGCGCGCCCCGCATTCAGGGCAAGTCCAGTTAATCGGCACATCGTCCCAGAGCGTACCGGGCGCAATACCGTCATCAGGACATCCTTCCGATTCGTTATAAATATATCCGCATACTACGCAGAGATAGCTCTTGAATTCCGATTCCATAATTTTGTCGCTTTTCAGTTAAAATGTTAATTCTAATCCAAGTATGCCTTAAACTGGCGCCGATTTTTAAAATGATCTCTATCCCGCCTCCCATAGTAATGACCTTCGCCGCTTCGGATCCCACTGGAGGGGCGGGGTTACAGGCCGATATATTGACTTTGACGAGTCTTGGGTGCCATGCTTTGTCTGTAATGACGGCCATTACCGTGCAAGATACGGTAGGCGTCGAGGATTATTTTCCTATCGATGCCGAGTGGATCGCCGACCAGGCACGATGTGTCTTGGAGGACATGCCGGTGGCCGCATTCAAGATCGGTATGGTCGGCAGCGTAGCAGCGATTGCGGCAATAGCCGCTATCGTGGCGGACTATCCCGATGTGCCATTGATACTGGATCCGGTGCTCGCTTCTGGCCGCGGCGATGAACTGTCCAGCGACGATGTGCGAGCTGCGCTAATGGATATGCTGATTCCGCAAACGACCATACTGACCCCGAACAGCATCGAATTGCGCCGTCTGGTCCAGGATGAAGCAGGCAAGACCGAAGAGTCCAGCCTGGAAGTATGCGCCCAGCATTTGTTGGGTATGGGCTGCGAATATGTGCTGGTGACTGGTACGCATGAAAATACGCTGCAGGTTATCAATACATTGTACGATGCGAACGGTGTGGTCCGTTCCGATTCTTGGACGCGGCTACCGGGCAGCTATCACGGTTCCGGATGCACGCTCGCGTCATCGATAGCAGCTACGCTTGCGCATAATCTGGATATATCTGAAAGCGTCCGTGAGGCGCAGCAATATACATATGATAGCTTGCTCGCCGGATTTCGGCCGGGTATGGGTCAATTTATTCCCGACCGTCTGTTCTGGGCTCGTAGAGAGGAAGAGCTGTGATTTCAGGACTTTATGCAATTACCCGTGAAACCGATAATACCGCTCATTTGATCGCTTCGGTCGCAGCCGTGTTGCAAGGCGGTGCTTCCGTCGTGCAATATCGCGACAAAAGCGGCGACATTGCGAGACAGCA
>JAJYPZ010000222.1 GCA_021794855.1 Pseudomonadota bacterium
TTGGTATTCTGGTTCGAGCGCGTATATTTGATCAGGGTATAAATATCCACGCCGACTTCGCCCGCTTTGGTTTCGTCGTCGTTCACCCGCACCACGATACGGCCTGCATCGACGTAATCGACCACGCCGCCGCGACGCGCCTGCACCGTAGTGCCCGAGTCGACGGCTGCGGTACGCTCGATACCGGTACCGACCAGCGACTTCTCTGCGCGCAGACAAGGCACCGCCTGACGTTGCATGTTCGAGCCCATCAACGCGCGGTTGGCGTCGTCGTGCTCCAGGAACGGAATCAGCGATGCCGCTACCGAAACGATCTGCGAAGGCGCTACGTCCATATATTCGATACGATCGGGATTGCTCAGCTCGAATTCGTTCTTGAACCGGCACGACACGATTTCGCTGGTAAAGCCGCCTTGCGCATCGAGTTCCGCATTCGCCTGCGCGATTACGTATTTGCTCTCTTCGATCGCCGACAGATACTCGATCTTGTCGGTGACTTTACCCGCTTCGACTTTACGGTACGGCGTTTCCAGAAAACCGTATTTGTTGGTGCGCGCAAACAGGGCCAGCGAATTGATCAGACCGATGTTCGGGCCTTCCGGCGTTTCGATCGGGCACACGCGACCGTAGTGCGTAGGATGCACGTCGCGCACTTCGAATCCGGCGCGTTCGCGCGTCAGACCGCCGGGTCCCAATGCCGATACGCGGCGTTTATGCGTGATCTCGGATAACGGGTTGGTCTGGTCCATAAATTGCGACAACTGGCTGGAGCCGAAGAACTCCTTGATTGCGGCTGAAACCGGTTTCGCATTGATCAGGTCGTGCGGCATCAGATTTTCGGATTCGGCTTGCGACAGACGCTCCTTGACGGCACGTTCGACCCGCACCAGTCCGGCGCGGAACTGGTTTTCGGCCAGTTCGCCGACGCTGCGTACCCGACGGTTGCCGAGGTGATCGATATCGTCGATCTCGCCGCGGCCGTTGCGCAATTCAATCAGAATCTGGATGACGGCGACGATATCTATCGTCGACAGTACCGGCGAGCCTTCCAGTTCGTCGCGACCGATGCGACGATTGAATTTCATCCGTCCTACCGCCGACAGATCGTAGCGTTCTTCGCTGAAGAACAAACCGGCAAACAGAGCTTCGACCGATTCTTCGGTAGGTGGCTCGCCCGGGCGCATCATGCGATAAATAGCCACGCGCGCCGCATACTGATCGAGCGTATCGTCGGTGCGCAAGGTAGCCGAAATATACGCACCCTGATCCAGATCGTTGACGTACAGCGTTTCGATCTGCTCGACTTTAGCGTCGATCAGCTTGGTCAGCAAAGCTTCGCTGATTTCATCGTTGGCGTTGGCGACAATCTCGCCGGTTTCGGTATCGACAAGATTTTTAGCCAGTACGCGGCCCATCAGAAAATCTGCAGGTACGGCGATCTGGGTCAAACCGGATTCCTGCATCATGCGGATGTGCTTGACGGTAATCCGCTTGTCTTTGGCCACAATCACAGCGCCAGCCTTGTCCTGAATATCGAAACGCGCAATTTCGCCACGCAGTCGATCGGGCACCAGCTCGAAACGGATGACCTGATCATTCAGGTGAAACGTGTCGGTAGTAAAAAACTCGGCCAGTATCTGCTCGTTGTTGTAGCCCAGCGATTTCAGCAAGGTAGTGACCGGCATCTTGCGGCGACGATCGATACGGAAATACAGATAATCCTTGGCGTCGAATTCGAAATCCAGCCATGAACCGCGGTAAGGAATAATCCGTGCGGAAAACAGCAATTTGCCCGAGCTATGGGTTTTACCCCGGTCATGCTCGAAAAACACGCCCGGCGAGCGGTGCAATTGCGACACGATCACGCGCTCGGTACCGTTGATGATAAACGAACCGGTCGGTGTCATGAGCGGCATTTCGCCCATGTACACTTCCTGTTCTTTAACTTCTTTTACCGTAGGCTTGGAAGCTTCCCTGTCCATAATCGTCAGGCGAACTTTGGCGCGCAGCGGCGAAGCATAAGTCAGCCCGCGTTGCTGGCATTCGACCATATCGAACGCCGGCTCGCCGAGCACGTAGCTGACAAAATCCAGCTTGGCGTTGCCCGAATGGCTGGCAATCGGAAATATCGACGTAAATGCCGCCTGCAAACCTTCATTCGCCCGCGTTTCAGGAGCGGTATCTTCCTGTAAAAACGCACGAAATGAGTCAAGTTGTGTGGCCAATAAAAAAGGTACCTTTAGTATGTTTGCACGCTTTGCAAAACTTTTACGGATACGTTTTTTTTCGGTGAAAGAATAACTCATGGAATCTCCTAGAGGAACCTGCGCAGAAGACAAAAGACAACGGACGCCAAAAGTAGTGCCGCTGTCTTATATTTTCTGCATCGTCCGGACAAGTCCGGACGATGCCAGAAATAGGCTTACTTAACTTCGCAAGTAGCGCCCGCTTCGATCAATTGCTTGGCAACCGCATCTGCATCAGCTTTGGAAACGCCTTCCTTGACTGGTTTAGGTGCGCCGTCGACCAGATCTTTAGCTTCTTTCAAGCCCAGACCGGTGATGGTACGGACCACTTTGATGGTATTGACTTTATTCTCGCCGGCACCGGTCAGAATAACGTCGAATTCGGTTTTCTCTTCTGCCGCAGCGCCGCCGGCAGCAGGAGCCGCCGCAACGGCAACGGCTGCAGCCGCTGCGGAAACGCCGAATTTTTCTTCCATGTCCTTGATCATTTCGGACAGTTCAAGCACAGTCATGTTAGCAATTGCATCTAAAATTTCAGCTTTGGACAAAGCCATAGTAATTCTCCTGATGGGAAAGTAATAAATATCGTAGCGCGTACGCTACGGGGTCACGCTGCCTGCTTATCGCGAACAGCAGCCAGACCGCGCACAAACTTGGTCGGAACTTCGTTAAGCGTACGTACGAACTGAGTAACAGGTGCCTGCATAGTACCCATCAATTTCGACAACAATTCATCGCGGCTAGGCATATTGGCCAGATTCGCGACATCTTTTGCAGTCATCACGAAATTAGCCATAGCGCCCGCCTTGATTACCAACTTATCGTTGGTTTTGGCGAAATCCGACAACACCTTGGCAGCCGAAACGGGATCTCTGGAAATGCCGTATACCAGCGGACCGACCAGTTGGTCGGCCAATCCGGCAAAAGCCGTCTCAGAAATCGCCCGGCGTACCAGCGTATTTTTCAACACGCGCAGATACACGCCACTGGCCCGCGCTTTAACACGCAAACCGGTCATGCTCACTACACCCATGCCGCGATATTCGGCGATCACGATGGTTTGAGCACTTAGCAGTTCGCTGCTCAACTCAGCTACAACCGCTTTCTTTTCCTCTAGATTCAGACTCAAGGTCTTACCTCCTTCCATTAACATCGAATTTCGCAGGCGATAAAACCGGCGCAATCCGAGAATCGAC
>JAJYPZ010000223.1 GCA_021794855.1 Pseudomonadota bacterium
GAACGAGGCTGACGCTGGGGGCAGCGCCGCAGGCCGGACATAAATTTTGCACCTCGGAACGAGTTACGGCGTTGGTATCGAGCGCTGCCGCCATGCGTGCCCAGTAAACCTGCAGCGCTGCCCCGACCAGCGGCGCTGCCGCCAGATCCAGATCCGCGTACTCGCCGGCAAGGATGCGGTCGGCAAGTTTTTCCAAATCACGGTCAGGCATCGCTTTTATGCGCGCAATCGACGAGAGGGTGGCAGAATTGGCATTTTCAGCGATATGCGTCATCAGCCGGTGCAAACCCGCACGCCATTCGGGCGACCGCGAATGCGATTGATGATTCAGCGGCGGCATGTCGTGCGCTTTGCATAAATCAAGCTGTTCGGGCGCTGGCAGGGCTAGCGGGTCCTGTTC
This sequence comes from Pseudomonadota bacterium, assembly GCA_021794855.1. Next base: position 401 of record JAJYPZ010000223.1, read on the forward strand.
ACACAGGACTCGATGCTGCGCCTGGGACAGATCCGCCATGAAGAGCAGAAAATCGGCCAGACGATGATCGGCGGCAAGACTTTTAAACCGTTGCGCGCGATCGCTGAACAGACTGCCTGTGTCCGGTTTGCGCCAGTAGGGAGCGTTGCCGGCCGAGGCTTCGACATATCCCGGTTCGATGATAGTAGCTGCCATATAATTTCCTATTTGCCGATTTTACGATACCAGTCCAGATGATGCTGGCGAGCCCAGGCACGGGTTACCGTGCCGCGCGTCATTGCCGGGATCGAGCCTTTCACCCAGATTGCAGCGTAGATGTGCACGATAATACCGGCAATGATAACAAATGCCGAAAACGAATGGATCAATACCGCGATGCGGATGGCCGGAATCGAAAAATAAGGGGCGAAATAGGGCCGCCAGATCATGACCCCGGTAACGAGCAGTGTGGTGAGCGTAAGTATCATAACCCAATACAGATATTTTTGACCGGCATTGAAGAAACCGACCGGAGGCAGATTTTCTTCGCGGTTTTGCAGCACATCGCCGATCTGCTTCATCCATTGCTGATCATTCCGGTTTATGTAATTGCGCCGCCAGAACCGGAGCGCCAGCGAGAGGAACCCGATATACATCACCACACCGATAAACGGATGCAGAATGCGGTCGGACTGGCCGCCGCCCAATAGGTACGACAGGAAGAAAAAAGAGGGATAAAACAGCGCGAGGCCGCTTATCGCCATCAGGATAAAGGTAATCGCCACAAACCAGTGGTTAGCCCGGATCGATGCTTTATAACGCAGTATTGGTTCGGATGGATTTGCCATGAACATTCTCCGTAAGGCTGTAAAAAGGCCGGTTGTAGTATCTGCAACGAATCGGTCCCGTTAATCTTCCTTTTCCACCTCTTCTTTGCTGTGTTCGGTCACTTCGTTCGGTCCTACCGTCACATAGTGAAAGAAACCGGTCAGCGCTACCAGGCCGAGGCCGATCGACATCAGCGGTTTGGTGATACCTTTCCACCAGGATACCAGCGGACTAATGCGAGGATGATTGGGGAGGCCGTGGTACAGTTCCGGCTGATCCGCATGTTGCAGCACGTACATTACGTGAGTACCGCCCACGCCGGGGGGATCGTATAAACCCGCATTCTGGTAGCCGCGACTGTTGAGATCGGCGATACGGCCTTCGGCATGCTTGATCATATCGACCTTGCTGCCGAAAACCAGAGCGCCGGTCGGACACGATTTTATGCAGGCCGGTTCCATGCCTACTGCAACCCGGTCGGAACAGAGGGTGCATTTATAGGCGCGGTTATCCTTTTTGGAGATGCGCGGTACATTGAACGGACAGCCTGCTATGCAGTAGCCGCAACCGATGCAATGTTCCTCGTGAAAATCGACGATGCCGTTGGAATATTGAATAATTGCGCCGGGAGAAGGGCACGCCTTGAGACAACCGGGGTCGGCGCAGTGCATGCAACCGTCTTTGCGGATCAGCCATTCCAGTTTCCCCGGTTCGAGTTCGACTTCCGAAAAACGCATGACAGTCCATGACTCGGGCGATAAATCGGGCGGATTATCGTAAACGCCGTCGCAGGTTCCGATTTTGTCGCGTACGTCGTTCCATTCCATGCATGCCGATTGGCACGCTTTGCAGCCGATACACTTCGAAATGTCGATCAGTTTGGCGACTTCTTCCGTATGCCGGATTTGCGGAGCAGGGTTAGTGGTCGCGGAACGGGCGATGATATCCAGCGATTGTAATGACATGGTTTTCCTCCTCAGGCTTTCTCGATATCGACCAGAAACGACTTGAACTCAGGCGTCTGCGTATTGGCATCCCCGACAAAGGGCGTCAGGGTATTGGCCAGAAAACCGTTTTTGGCGACACCCTTGAAACCCCAATGAATAGGAACGCCGATGGTATGGACGGTCTTACCGTTTACAGTTAGCGGTTTCAGCCGTTTCGTTACGACGGCGACCGCCTTGATATAGCCCCGATTCGAACTGACTTTTACCATGCTGCCGTTAGCGATGCCTTTTTCTATTGCCAGCGCTTCGCCCATTTCTATAAACTGCTGGGGTTGCAGGATGGAGTTGATCACTGCATGTTTGGTCCAGAAATGGAAATGCTCGGTCAGGCGGTAAGTCGTGGCGGCATACGGAAATTCCTTCGCGGTGCCGAATTGTTCCAGATCGCCTTTGAAGACACGCGCCGCGGGATTGCTTATTACTTTCGGATGCAGCGGATTGGTGCCTATGGGCGTTTCGAACGGCTCGTAATGCTCGGGAAATGGTCCTTCGTTCATCATGTCCAGCGCAAATAGTCTGCCCACGCCTTCCTGTTGCATGATAAATGGATCCATGCCTGCACTCGGGGGAGAATCCACCTTGAAATCCGGCACATCGAACCCTGCCCATTTTTTCCCGTTCCACTGGATAATCGCGCGTTTCGGATCCCAGGGCTGACCGGCCATGTTGCAGGAGGCGCGGTTGTACAGAATGCGCCGGTTAAGCGGCCACGCATAAGCCCAGTTGAGGGTTTCTCCGAGTCCGCTGGGGTCGGCGTTATCGCGGCGCGCCATCATGTTGCCTTTTTCCGTCCATGAGCCGCTATATACCCAGCATCCCGAAGATGTGGTGCCATCGTCTTTCAGCTGGGTGAAATTTTCCAGTTGCTCGCCGGCCTTGACCAGGATTTTGGTCGGATCCTTGGGGTCTTTGAGATCCGCAAGCGCTTTGCCGTTGTATTCCTGAGCCAGTTCACGCGGGTCCGGTATGTCGGGAATGGCGTAATTCCAGGTCAGGTTCAGTATTGGATCCGGAAACGCTCCGCCTTCTTTTTTATACAAGGCGCGCAGGCGCAGGAAAATGCCGGAAATGATTTCCGGGTCGCCTTTTGCCATACCGGGCGGATCCGCCGCTTTCCAGTGCCATTGCATCCAGCGGCTGCTGTTGACCAGCGAACCGTCCTCTTCGGCAAAACAGGTAGAAGGCAGGCGGAAAACTTCGGTCTGAATCTGGCTGGCATCGACATT
>JAJYPZ010000224.1 GCA_021794855.1 Pseudomonadota bacterium
GACTTCGCTCAATTTCCCTAGCGCGGCGATATACGGCACGAAGCCGGTTAACAGCGCGATATCGCCGCTTATCGCCAGCGGCACTTTCAGCGCCGGAGACAGGTTCATTTCGCCGCGCAGTCCGCGTGTTGTGGCGATGATTTCTTTCAGCAGGGCGATGCGGCGGTCGGCTGCGGTATCGATTTTGCCGGTATCGGCGACCGGATAAGCCTGCGTCATGATGCTGTCGCCGTGCCTGCCGCACAGCGGGGCGACAGTTTGCCAGAGCTCTTCGGTAATGAACGGAATAATGGGATGAGCGAGGCGCAGCGCGGCTTCGAGCACGCGGATCAAAGTCCGGCGGGTGGCGCGCGCCGCGTCTGCATCGCCGCCGTTAAGCTGCACTTTCGCCAGTTCCAGATACCAGTCGCAATATTCGTCCCAAATGAATTCGTACAGCGTGCGCGCCGCGATATCGAAACGATAATCGGCAAAGGCTTGCGCGATATCGAGTTCGGCCTGCTGCAGCCGGCCGGCGATCCAGCGGTCGGCATCGCTGTAATTCAAGGGCAATGCGGCATCGAGGCCGACATCCTGGCCTTCGCAATTCATCAGTACAAAACGTGTGGCGTTCCAGAGTTTATTGCAGAAATTGCGATAGCCGTCGGCGCGTTGCAGGTCGAATTTGATATCGCGGCCATGCGTCGCCAGACTGGCGAAGGTGAAGCGCAGGGCGTCCGTGCCGAATGCGCTGAAACCGTGGGGATAATCGGCACGCGTCTGCTTGGCGATGGCCGCCGCCTGCTTGGGGTTCATCATTCCGGTGGTGCGTTTGGCGATCAGGCTGTCCAGATCGATGCCGTCGATCAGGTCGAGCGGGTCGATGACGTTGCCCTTGGATTTGGACATCTTGTTGCCGTGCGCGTCGCGCACCAGACCGGTGACGTACACTTGACGGAACGGCACCTTGCCGGTGAAGTGCAGCGACATCATCACCATCCGCGCGACCCAGAAGAAAATGATGTCGAAGCCCGTCACCAGCACCGAGCCGGGCAGGAAAGCTTCCAGTTCGGGCGTCTGTTCCGGCCATCCCAGCGTCGAAAACGGCCAGAGGGCGGACGAAAACCAGGTGTCGAGCACGTCTTCGTCGCGTTGCAGGATTTTGTCGCCGGCTAGTCGCTGCGCTTCGGCCTCGTCGTGCGCGACGTAGATTTTGCCGTCGCTGTCGTACCAGGCGGGAATGCGGTGGCCCCACCAGAGCTGGCGCGAAATGCACCAGTCCTGTATGTTTTCCAGCCATTGCCGATAGGTCGAAGTCCAGTTCTGCGGCACGAATTCAAGCTTGCCGCTGTCTACCGCCGCCAAGCCCTGTTGCGCCATTTCCGTCATCGAGACGAACCACTGTTCGGTCAATAACGGTTCGATGACCGCATTGCTGCGGTCGCCGCGCGGCACCATCAGCTTGTGCGGCTCGGTGCGCGCCAGTTGTTGCAGTTCGCGCAATTCGGCCACTAATTTTTCCCGTGCCGCATAACGGTCCAGGCCCCGATATTCAGACGGGCACAGATCGTTCATTTTTGCGTCGGCAGTCAAAACGCTGATCGGGGCGAGCTTATGCCGGATGCCGACTGCATAGTCGTTGAAATCGTGCGCCGGCGTGATTTTGACTGCGCCGGTACCGAAGGCGGGATCGACGTAAGTATCGGCGATTACCGGGATGCTGCGACCGGCCACCGGCAGGAGTACGTTCCGCCCGATCAGGTGCCGGTAGCGTGGATCGTCGGGATGCACCGCTACTGCGACGTCGCCGAACAGCGTTTCCGGACGGGTGGTGGCGACTTCGATAAAACCCGGTTCGCCTTCCAGCGCGTACAGGATGTGCCACATGCTGCCGTCTTCTTCGCTGGAGACGACTTCGAGGTCGGAGACCGCCGTGCCTAGCACCGGATCCCAGTTAACCAGACGTTTGCCGCGATAAATCAGGCCTTCGTTATAGAGCCGAATGAACACTTCGGTCACTGCGGTCGACAAGCCCTTGTCCATGGTGAAGCGTTCGCGCGACCAGTCGCAGGAAGCGCCCATACGCCGCATCTGCGAGGTAATGGTCGAACCGGACTGCGCTTTCCATTCCCATACCTTGTCCAGAAAGGCGTCGCGGCCCAGGTCGTGGCGGGAAATATTCTGTGCGTCGAGTTGGCGCTCCACCACGATTTGCGTGGCGATGCCGGCGTGATCGGTGCCGGGTTGCCATAAGGTGTTATGCCCCTGCATGCGATGGTAACGGATCAGCGCATCCATGATGGTGTGCTGAAACGCGTGGCCCATGTGCAGCGTGCCGGTGACATTGGGCGGCGGCAGCATGATGCAGTACGCCGGCTGATTCCGCTCCATGCTGGCGCGGAAATGGTCGGCCTGCTCCCAGTGCTGGTACCAGCGTTGTTCTATGTCGCGAGGTTCGAAGCTTTTAGCGAGTTCCATGATGCACGGCGGCGTAGGGAGAAAGAAACCTTGCATTATCCTAGAAATAACCGTTAACCGCTAGTCGGACCCGCTGTTGTACTGGTCTTAACGATTTTCGTCATTCTGAAACGTTATGCCGCGGCGGTTGCATTCCGCGACGATGGTTTCATGGATGACGGCTTCGATATTCACCACCAATTGCGGCAACAATACGGCCAGCGTTTCGTCCATGGCATGCTTGAGTCTGGGTGTGATCAGCGTATCGATTTGGTTTTTTAATTGCGCATCGATGACGGCAAGAATTTGCTTGGCAATCTGATCGGCCGTTTCGCCGGGTTGCGCGGCGGCATTTTCTGCTTGTCCGTTGTGTTCCGCATCGGTAGCGCCAGCTTGAAAAACGGCATCGCCCAGCCTGACGATATCGGTGAGGACCGGAAAAACGGGCTGCTTGCCGTCAGGTTGATGCGGCCCGTGTAGAGCGGTTTCGGGTGCCAGTGATGAAGCTTGATACTTGCCCATTAACTGCTGCATTTTGTCCAGCAATGGTTCGTCCATATTATCTGCTCATGTCGTGATGGGTCGTGGCGTAACCGCGCTGCTGATAAAACCGCCAGCGCTGCCTGGCGGAATTCCGGTCTGCGTCGTCGGTGCTGACGATTTCTATCAGTCTCTGAAACCGGCTGAAAAAACCTGGCGTGGCGTGGTCCAGATTAATCAGTACATCGCTATGCGCGAGCAGCCCTATATCCGTTCCCAGCACGATGGGCGTTTGCGCGGCATGGGCAGCGTCCGTGGCGCAATGCGGCAAAAAACCGGTCGCCGGATCGTGCCACCATGCGCGATCCAGTTCGGCCAGCACCCGGCTATCGGTGCTGTGTACCATGATGGCGAGTCCGCGCCGGTAAGCCTTATGAGCGATCAAACGCGCCAGAACCAGCTTGTCCGGCGTGTTCGAATAGAAATCGACGGCGGTCATTTCGCTGCGGCGCG
>JAJYPZ010000225.1 GCA_021794855.1 Pseudomonadota bacterium
CATACATGGCCGTGCTCACAAGATGGTCTCCAGCAGCATCATCACCCTGCCGGTTTACACGCACGATGGCACTCAATTACATCCCGAATTTCTCCTCATCAAGCTTTAATTGTTTTTCTTGACCCCGGCGTTCTTGACGAATTTATGAAATGACGTATAATTCCGGAGCTTCACTGGGTCGGTAGCTCAGTCGGTAGAGCAGCGGACTTTTAATCCGTTTGTCGCGGGTTCGAATCCCGCCCGACCCACCAACAAATAAAAAAGCCTGACATTGAACTGTGTCAGGCTTTCTTGTTTCGCCGTCAGCGCATCGATAAATCACCGAAGACGGTAACCGAATCAAAAACTCACTATTCTTTTTACGGCTTCGAGGTACGGCAACGCATCGGCGACGCTCATCGCGGGAATGTCGGCTATCATATCTTCTGGCTTGAGTCCGTGCAGGTCCATGGAAGTCGCGCACAAGACAAATTGCGCTCCATTTTTTCTGGCGAGATCCATAAAACCAGCCACAGATTTACCGCCTTCTTTGGGGAATACCGTTTCCGCCACACCTTTTTGCAATAACAAAGTGCCCAGTCCCGTAAAATAAACCACTACGCTTTTTTCTTCAGCCGCGGCGGTAGCTGCAAGGAAAAAAGGGGAAGCCAATCGTTTTGGGGTATCCGGGCCGCTGGTCATAACGATGCCAAAATCTATCTCGGGTATCTGCTCACTCATCTTGCTCTCCAGTCATTTAACATTTAAAAAACGAGTCGTATTATAGACTCGGAAACTCCATGTTATCGCAAGCAGAATAACTCAAAATCAAAGGCAAATCCAGAGACTTTGTCTTACAAAAAATACCAACGACTGAACTTAAAATTCTAAAACCGGCTCTAGTAAGCTACAGATATTTAATATTCTATTTAAATCGGGGGAGAAATTCATATTTCTCCTGACGAGCGTATACTTTAGAAAAAACGTGCGTTAAACTTACAAAGAAATTGGAATTTGTAGAGTAAATATTTTACCTATGAAAAATAGCCGGAAAATATGGAACGGTCTCATAGCTCCAAGCGGTGCCGATTACTGCCCACCCTGCATACTCTTAAAATAGGATGCAGGATTCCTTAGAGAAGTTATTGATTAAGGAGCATTCACGATGTTTTACCTGCTCGCGCTCTTAGTTGCATTTATTGCTATCGTAATGTGGGCATTTTCGAAGAAACGCCGCCGCCGATTCGAACAGGATGCACGCATACCGTTTGAAGACGGAAAAAATAAAGGAGATTAAAGCCACCCATAACAGCATTACCGAACCATAATTAATGTTTTATATCAAGGAGATAAAAAGATGAAATTAAAATTTTTTGCTATTGTCGTTTTGGGTTCCGTCATGAATATGGCGAGCATGGCCTACGCGGCTCCGACTGCAGACGCGGTCGCAGGTACTGAAACCATAGGTATTTCAGTAGAAGAATCGAAAGTCGCCGCCTTGGGCTGGAGTGCGGAAAAAAGAATTTTACACAAAGCTGTCTATAACGACGACAACAAAAAAATCGGCGTGATCGACGATATGATCGTTTCTCCCGAAAGATCCATATCGTATGCTGTTATCGGTGTAGGCGGATTTCTCGGCATGGACCGCCATAATGTTCTGGTTCCTTTCAGTCATCTGCGGACCAAGGGAAACAAGCTGGTTTTGCCGGGCGCAACCAAAGCCGCATTGAAAGCGTTACCGGAATTCAAATACGCACGTCAGTAAACGAGCTGGCCTGTATTCCCGGTTACGATCGGGAATACTTCCAGAGGCTAATACGTCTGTTTCTATTTTGCGAGTATTCGCCTCCATGAGTAAAAAAATTAAAATCAAATGGCTGCCTCTCCCGGATGAACACGATTATCCTGCGGCAGCGTCGTATTTAAGTCTGATCTACGAACCCGATGCCGTCACAGGCATTATCCAGAAAATGCAGCAAGCTTCCATGCAGAGCTTTAAAGCCAAGGATATATTCAGAGCCAGCGGATTGTCCCTGCTCGGGATCAGCAATACCGAAGTGGAAACGGACCGTAAAAAAATTCGCCATGGCATAGCATTATCACCATTGCTGCTGGTTCAGGATTCGATAAACGGAAAGGTAGTCATTGCAGACGGTTATCATCGCTTGTGTGCTGTTTATGAAGCCGACGACAAAGCCGACATTCCCTGCAAAATTGCATGATCCTTTGAATCACAGACTTACTCTTACACTCAAAGATAAATGGGCCAACCCTTTTAATCCCGGGCCTGACTCTGTATGATATTGATTAGGATACACTGATTGATCTTAAAAAGTGTCTTTGTAAATTTATCTATGCTATTTACACTTACATAAATAAATTTACTACAACTTTGCTTTCCAAGCTGCCGCGATCGGCGTGTAATGTCGGACCCATCGCAGCTGTAACTGAAGTTTTCGCGTTACGCGAATACAATATCGGGAGTTATTATGACTACGACGACACAGGACAAGGACATAAGTATCAGACAGCTTTTGAGTCAACCCAGAAGCTTGCCCGAGGATCCGAAACAAGAACGCATTGTGTTATGGAAAATTTTTCGCAATGAAAATGACGCTCTTGAATATTCGCATCATATCTTGCTTGAAGACGATCAGCGCATAGTTGGCGGCCATAGCAGCGATTCAGCCGGCGATTTTTTATGGCTCGGCATTGAAGTCGAAGATATGGAAGCGTGGGGTAATACCCAGGCAATCCAGCTGACCGATCCTTTTGAAGCTACGGATCCGGAGGGTCAGGGTCAGGGATTTACCCATTAATTACTCTTTGCTGTCATCCGAAGCCTGAAGCGGAACGTCTGGCTAACCAGACAAAACTGCTACCGGGGACGCCTTATCAGGTAAAATGACCGAATACTTTTTTCGGTCAAGTTATTCTTTTATGCCTGCCTACTTTACTGTTATCGTCGGCGCTATTGTTATCGGCATGCTGGTCTGGCTTATTTTGCGGATTTCCTCTTTGCAGGCGACATTCTCGCAACTTCCGGATCGTCTCGATATCAGCCTTGAGCCACGTCATCGCGCGATGCTGAATGACCTGCATCAAGGTTTGAGCTCGCAATCCGACCGCACCCAGTCTGCGTTGACGGACGTATTCGAACGGTTGCGCACGTTGGTCAGCAGTGAACTGGCGGTCACCCGTAGCGCGGTGCAGACTTTGCAACTGGAACAATCCTCGCAGTTAGGTGCCAGCCGCGAAGCCATGCACGCCGCCATGCACGCACTGACGCAATCGCAAGCCAGCGAACTGGCCAACAGCCGTGCAGCCCTCAATGTGCAGCTGGCCGAATTTGCCGCCGTTTTGCACAGCGCACAATCCGAGTTTCTCAGCAAGACATTGCAAACGCTGGCGGAACAGGGGCGCGCCGAACAAACACTGATC
>JAJYPZ010000226.1 GCA_021794855.1 Pseudomonadota bacterium
GGATGTCGAAACCGGCCTGTCGAGCGCGCAGGCAATATTCCGTATCGACGAAGTCAATAAAAAAATCTTCTCTGAACGGACCGATTATTGTAAACGCTGCAAGAGAGATCAGCGATCCGGACGTAATCACCCAGTCGGCCGGTTGCCAGCGAAGTCCTCCGCTCGGCATAACGGCGAAATCGCTCGTTACGCGATGCCGGTCATAAAAATGCGCACCGATTACCGCCAGATTTAATTTGTCCGGATAATCTTTGTAAACCGAAACCAGGCTGGAGATCAGATCCTGATCGAACGACGTATCCTGATCCAGCAAGATGGTCCATTTATATCCCGCTGCTGCGGCATGCCTGATTCCCGTGTTAAGCGCTTGCGCGATGCCGTAATTCTCCGAATTAAAGATAAGAGTCAGATTTTTTAATCGGAGTATGCCATCGAAAATAGCGCTATAGGCATTGCCGCTTGCATTGTCTACAACTATTACTGCGTCGACTTGCAAAGCGATAGCAGTCGCTCGTTCGATAAGAGCGGACTGCGGCTTATAAGTGACGATAATTGCACAGATATTGGATTTATCAGGTGCAATCGGTTCCATAGCATTTACGATTCCAGCAATTCCCGATAAATCGAATAAGTACGCGACTGCATATGGGCTAAGGTAAACACTTCGTTTTTGGCTATCTGTCGGGGAGCTTCCAGACAACGCAAAACCGTTTTTTCCAATGCGTTGGCATCTTTCGGAGGCACTAATCCCGACGGGAATAATATCCGTAACACTTCGCCAACTCCGCCATGATTGTAACCCACGACAGGGATGCCGAGACTTAATGCTTCGGGTACCACGCGCCCAAACGCTTCCGGGGTCTGAGCGAGCGATAACACGAGATTGGCGATGGACATAATTTCTTTTAAATCGGACCGATGCCCGATTATGTCCACGTTGCCGACAAGACCGAGCGTGCGTATCTCAGCCTCCAGTTCCTGTCTGTAAAAGCGTTTTTTCGGGTCGACTTCTCCAACCATCAAGCCATGCACCGGCATGCCGCTTTGTTTCAGGCGTGCAATCAACCGGATAAAATCGTTTTGTCCTTTCCATCGGGTAATCCGCGCCGGCAGGACGAGCACTATTTTGCCGGCGAGTTGAGGATAAGCCATTCTCCATTCCGTTAACCAGGATTCCGGCGGTCGGTATCCGGCTGGAAATTCCGCAGGATCGACACCGCGATGGACCAGTCTTATACGATTTGCGTCTACTTTCGGATAGTTTGACAGAATATACTCTCGTATTGTTTCCGAGACGGCAATAATTCGTTCGCCTTTTGTCATTACCGCACTATATCGATTGACGCTGTAAGGGCCGTGCACACTGGTAATCAGTTTAGGACGCGTTGCCGGATTCATTCCCCGCCAGGCAAGATAGCCTATCCATGCTGGCATTCTCGACCGCAAATGCAGAATATCGACACGCTGTTCGACTAAAAACTGTCGCAAGCGCGGAATCAGTCGTAATGTCAATAGTGATTTTTTGCCGACCGGCCAATCGAAATGCGTTGAGCCTTCCGCTTCCAGTTGAGGCAGCAGGCGGCCGCCCGACGACATGACCAGCGAATTCTGCCGGTTCTGGACCAGATAACGGGCGATTTCGAGCGTGCCGCGTTCTACCCCTCCGGAATGGAGCGCAGGCAGCATTTGCAATACGGTATATGGTCGTTCAGCGTGCACAAGGAGTCCTGTCAGATTTGCGGGAGCATAGGAAATAATTGCTGACGCCGCCTACAGCAAGCCTGTCATCCGTGCATTCCGTTCGCGTTCCAGTTGCATGATATAGCGTTGTACCATCGTCAGCATGGCGGGCGACAAGCCAATAAACTGACAACCGATACGGCGATTGTTTTTGCCTGGATACAGGCTGATATCCTGCCAGTTGCGTATCTGCAAATTAACTTGAAGCAAGCCGATGTCGGCAAGTTTAATCTGGCAATCTTCATAGACATGACCGGTTTCGGTTGTCAGGATTTTTTGCTCGTCGAGCAGGGCGACCCCGCCGCCGCTGATATCGACCATTATGGCGTTATAGTTTTCTGCGGCGAGAGGGATCAGGCATCGATTGGAGAATCCGGCCGGGATATTGACACGAAAATACTCTCTGCGCTGCAAGCGGATAAGAACACCCGGAATATCGATACAAAGCGCAGGTTGTCCGTCCTGTGTGCATTCCTCGACCTGAATTGCGGAAAACAATATTCGTACCTTGTCGAGACTCGATTCGAATTCGATATTACCAGATTCGATAATCCGCTGGTTTAACAAGTTGTTTTGTGCGCAATCCAGATAAATTCGATTTTCATTATCGTTAACTTCAAGTATGGAAGTTACGACGATTTCCGCTCCGCCATGAATTATCATGGTTACGAGTTGATGCTGGTCGGCTATGCCGTTAAGCAACCGGATAATTTCACCCCGTGAATGGACTTGATAAAGTCCCTGATTTTCGGTGCCAAATTCGGGGGGAGTAGAGTGCATAATTAAATTATGTTCAAAATGAAATTAAATTATAGCTTAGTCACGGCCGGGAGCGGTAAGTTTTGTCCGTTTTCAATTTGATATAGCCATGCAAGCAATTCGGCTACAGCACGATATAATGCAGGCGGTATGCTTTGGTCCAGATCTATTTGCAGCAACAAGGCAACTAGTTCTTTGGATTCATGGACAAAAATACCGTGTTCCTTTGCCCGGGCGATAATTTCTTCGGCGATCGGGCCCTTACCTTTGGCGATGACGCGCGGTGCCGCGTCTCCTGTCTGGTAGGCTAGTGCAACAGCCGATGGTAGACGGGATTCAGGCATGGGTTTTGACCTGAAATGCAGCCAGCGGGATCCCGGCCGCGCCGAGGACGGTACTCAACCGGTTGCTGTGCGCTTGTAATTGTTCCGCTGCAGCCGGCGTTTCGGCTTGTAATTGCATCGTTAATTGTTCGCCATTCAATTTCAGATAAGCTATTACTTTCCCTAATGCAGGCAGTTCAAAGCTGACTTTACTACTCCATACCGATTGAACCTGAGATGTATGGTCTCGGGGTGTCTCATCGCTGACTTCCCATTGCAGGGCTTGACCGGGCCAAAGTTCGCCTTGCCATAAAAAACGATTTTGTTCCAGAGTATGTAATTGCTGATGGACTAATTGCGCCAGCACAGGGTTATTGATGGTGGTGTCGACAGGCTGAGACGAAGAGGGGGCGGCGGCTGCCGGTGCATGCGTTAGCGGGGAGACGCTCGCTGCCTCGACGATTGCAGCGGTTACAGTTACGGCATTTACCGGTGACGGATTGACGGAAATCTGTGTTGTCTGATTTGCCTGCGGTTCATGCATCAGTTCCGTTATCGTCCGTTGTCCGTTTATCCATTGGTTCAAAAGATCGGAA
>JAJYPZ010000227.1 GCA_021794855.1 Pseudomonadota bacterium
TAAAAACCTGTTTTCCGGCAACGGTTATGCCGGCCTGTCGGAACTCGCTCTGTATTATATCGGCGGCATTATCAAGCACGCCAAAGCATTGAATGCAATCACCAATCCCGGCACCAACTCCTACAAGCGTCTGGTGCCTGGTTTCGAAGCGCCGGTCATGCTGGCTTATTCTGCCAGAAATCGTTCCGCATCGATCCGTATTCCTTACGTACCCAGCGAAAAAGCGCGCCGTATCGAAGTACGTTTCCCGGATCCTTCCGCCAACCCGTATCTGGCTTTTACGGCGATGTTGATGGCCGGTCTGGATGGAATCCAGAACAAGATTCATCCAGGCGATGCGGCAGACAAGAATTTATACGATTTGCCGCCGGAAGAAGAGGCGAAAATCCCGAAAGTGTGCCATTCGCTGGAAATGGCTCTGGAATCGCTGGACGCAGATCGCGAATTCCTCACCCGCGGCGGTGTGTTCTCCAATGAAATGATCGATGCCTATATCGAGCTGAAAATGGAAGAAGTTACTCGTTTCCGCATGACCACCCATCCGGTTGAATTTGAGATGTACTATTCATTGTGATGTCGTTAGATTGAATTTGATGTAATGAGAAAAGGGGTGGCTTTGCCGCCCCTTTTATTTTTTGCGGAGAGTGGGTAATTGACGAGGTACGCCACGATTGCATCCCGGGTAGGCTTGCCTTACACTCGATGCTGCTTACCAGCAGGATTGAATACATGAAATGGTTTATTTTACTGGCGGCGTGCATGGTAGCGTCGGTTGCGCATGCCGATATTTATAAAAGCGTAGACGCCGACGGTCAGGTAACTTATACCGATCATCCGATCAAAGGCGCGCACCGTATGAATCTGGGGCCGATGCCGGTTCCTCGTATTCTCACGATCACTGCAGGGCATAAAGCATCGCCCGTTAAAAACAATAATTCCAGCTCGGGCGGATTTCCGCGCGTAGATGCGGCCACCCAGCATAAACGCGACGCGGTCCGGCATAATATTTTGCAAAGCGAACTCAATAGCGAGGAGCAGGCTTTAACCGAATCCGTAGCGGCCAAAAAAAGCGGAGAAAAATTGCATCCCGGAGAATTGACGAGTAGTCCGTCGTATCTTGATCGTCTTGAAAAATTGAATGAGGCAGTCAAATTGCACAACGATAATATCAGGGCGCTGCAAAAAGAGTTGGGCAACCTGAAATAGCATTTAAAGCCGAACGCGGCAGCGAAATAAGCTTATTTTACGGTTTCAGAAGCATCTGGTTTGAAAATTGCTTAATCCTACAATACTTAAACTATGAATAGCGATTTATGCCCTATATTGCTTTAAATTTCGAATGTACCTTTTATGTTTTCCGCTCATGGAACCGTTAAGCTCGCCTTTCGCCGGGCTGGAATGGCTGGCTACATCGGTTCTGGCTCTCGATGAAAACCGGTATATCCAATACCTTAATCCCGCTGCCGAGAATTTGCTGGCGATAAGCGCTGCGCAGATCAAGGGCGTGTCTATCGAAACGCTTTTTTTTCAGCCGGTTCAATTGCTGGCGGCCTTGAATTATGCGACCGATAATAATGCCAGCTTTACCGAGCATGAATTAAGCTTGCAAGTCGGAGGGAAATCTGTGCAGGTGAGCGCTACCTTTACTCCGGTCGAAAGCCCGGACGCCGCATTCATGCTCGAATTCCAGCCTATGGACCAGAAGCTGAAAGTGGTGCGCGACGAACATATGTTGTTGCAACAGCAGGCGAATCGCGAACTGGTGCGGAATCTGGCCCATGAGATCAAGAATCCGCTGGGCGGGATACGCGGCGCCGCCCAGTTGCTGGAGCATGAGCTATCTACTGAAAATCGCGAATATACTCAAGTCATCATTCAAGAATCCGACCGGTTGCAGTCCTTGATGGACAAGTTGTTGACCCCGCACCGACTGCCGCAGATCAGCGCGCTCAATATTCACGAAGTCCTCGAACGGGTGCGCAGCGTAACACTGGCCGAAACCCCCAAAGGACTTAGAATTCTGCGCGATTACGATATCAGCATTCCTGAGATCGTGGGCGATCGCGAACAGTTGATCCAGGTCGTGCTCAATATCGTACGCAATGCCGTTCAGGCGGTACAAGGCCATGGAGAGATTCGTTTGTGTACGCGTATCGTACGCCAGGTGACGCTGGCGATGAAGCGCTATCCGCTGGCCGTGCAGATACAAATCGTCGACAACGGACCCGGGATCCCGGAGGCGATCCGGGATCGCATATTTTTTCCTCTGGTGTCGGGCAGGGAAGGCGGAAGCGGTCTCGGTCTTACGCTCGCGCAGACATTCGTTCATCAGCATCACGGTACGATAGAAGCCGACAGCCGTCCGGGACGCACCTGTTTTACTTTATTGTTTCCTCTTGGAACCACTTAGATATCATTTGACGATGGCCCTATCATGACAAAACCGGTTTGGATCATAGACGACGATCGTTCCATCCGTTGGGTGTTTGAAAAAGCACTGCAGCGCGAAGGCATCGTATTTACCAGTTATGCGTCGGTCGCAGAAGCCGAAGCGGCGCTCGAGCATAATATGCCGCAGGTTGTGGTGAGCGATATTCATATGCCCGGCGAATCCGGTCTGGAATTATTGCAGCAGTTGACTACGCGCTTTCCGAAATTGCCGGTCATTATCATGACAGCGTATTCCGACCTGGAGTCGGCGGTGGCGGCATTTCAGGGCGGAGCGTTCGAATACCTGCCCAAGCCATTCGATGTGGATCATGCGATAGAATTGATACGGCGGGCGATAGACGAGAGCATGCGGGTCGATGAGGGCGCAGAAGCCGTACCGATAGACGGCGTACCTGAAATCCTCGGCCACGCGCCCGCCATGCAGGAAGTGTTTCGCGCTATCGGCCGGCTTTCCCAATCGCATACTACGGTATTGATTACCGGCGAATCGGGTACGGGTAAGGAGTTGGTCGCCTCGGCGCTGCATCGGCACAGCCCCCGCGCCACGAAGCCGTTCATCGCGCTGAATACGGCAGCTATACCCCGTGACTTGCTGGAATCGGAGTTGTTCGGGCACGAACGCGGCTCATTTACCGGCGCTGCCGTCCAGCGGCGCGGCCGGTTCGAACAGGCCGACGGCGGAACCCTGTTTCTCGATGAAATTGGCGATATGCCGGCCGAACTTCAGACCCGACTATTGCGGGTGCTGGCCGACGGCCAGTTTTATCGGGTCGGCGGCCATCAGCCGATCAAGGTCAATGTTCGCGTCATAGCGGCGACGCATCAAGACCTAGAGTCCTGCGTCAAGGCCGGTACCTTCCGCGAAGACTTATATCATCGTTTGAACGTAATCCGGTTGCGGTTGCCCGCGTTGCGGGAGCGGAACGAGGATATCGCCTTGCTGGCGCGGCATTTTTTG
>JAJYPZ010000228.1 GCA_021794855.1 Pseudomonadota bacterium
TACGCTTGCTTATGGCGAGAATCCGGTGGTATTGATCGGCAAAGATACGCGTGTTTCAGGATATATGCTGGAAGCGGCGCTACAGGCAGGTTTATGCGCGGCAGGGGTTAATGTTCGCCTGGTAGGGCCCATGCCGACGCCGGCTGTGGCCTATCTGACCCGGGCTCTGCGATTGCAGGCCGGTATCGTAATATCCGCTTCGCATAATCCGTTTGAAGATAACGGGATCAAATTTTTTTCGGCGACAGGACAAAAACTGGAAGATGCAACGGAAGCTGCGATCGAAGCAGAACTGTTAAATCCCATGAAAACTATGACATCGCGTGATTTGGGTCGGGTTAAACGCATCGACGACGCTCCTGCACGCTATATCGAATTCTGTAAAAGCAGTTTTCCGTTCGACAAGGATCTAAGGGGTCTACGCATAGTCGTCGATTGCGCGCACGGCGCAACCTATCACGTAGCGCCATCGGTTTTTCATGAATTGGGCGCCGATACGATTGCTATTGGAAATCAGCCCAACGGCAGCAACATCAATCAGGAATGCGGTGCGACCAACACTGCGGCGCTCAGTGCCGCGGTGCGGCGGCATCGTGCCGATTACGGCATTGCACTCGACGGCGACGGCGACAGGCTGATGATGGCGGATGCAAACGGTACTATTTATAATGGCGACCAATTAATTTATGTCATCGCCAAACACAGGCAACAAAAGGGAAAACTAAAGGGCGGAGTAGTGGGTACGCTGATGTCAAATCTTGGGATGGAACATGCGCTGGCGCGTCTCGATGTGCCTTTTGCCCGGGCTAAGGTCGGCGATCGATATGTGCTGGAAATGCTGGCGGATCGCGGCTGGCAACTGGGCGGAGAAGCGTCCGGTCATATTCTGTGTCTGGAAAAGCATACCACAGGCGATGGAATCATCGCGGCTTTACAGGTGTTGCGCGCATTACGGGAGGGTGGCCTGAGCCTCGCCGAATACACGGCAGATATGCAGATTTATCCGCAAACATTATTGAATATCCCCGTGGCTCATCGAGTAGATCTGAATCATGAATTGATTCAACAATCTGTAGGCGAAGCGGAATCGGTATTAGGAGAAACGGGCAGAGTAGTGCTGCGCGCTTCGGGGACGGAGCCGCTGATTAGAGTGATGGTAGAAAGCGCTAGTGCAGAAAATGCAAAAAATGAAGCAGAACGTATAGCGGTTGCCGTAAAAAAGGCGGCGGCCTGATTTTGCGTGCAATACCCGGTTGACTGTAAAATTAGCCGAACTTGCCGGTAATGTAGTCCTCGGTCTCTTTTTTACTTGGGTTCGTAAAAATTACGTCTGTTTTATCGAATTCCATCATTTCGCCTAGGTACATATAGGCCGTATAATCCGACACGCGCGCCGCTTGCTGCATGCTGTGCGTGACGATTGTAATCGTGTAATCGGTTTTAAGCTCGTGGATGAGTTCTTCAATGCGGGCGGTAGAGATCGGATCGAGCGCAGAGGCCGGCTCATCGAGCAGCAGGACTTCCGGTTTGACGGCAATCCCGCGCGCAATGCATAAACGCTGTTGCTGTCCGCCCGATAAGCTATAACCGCTCTGCCCGAGCTTGTCTTTGACTTCGTTCCATAACGCAGCTTTTCTGAGCGCCCACTCTACACGGTCGTCGAGTTCGGATCTTGCCGGTTTTTCGTATAATTTAATGCCGAAAGCGATATTGTCGTAAATAGACATGGGAAATGGGGTCGGTTTTTGAAAAACCATTCCTACTCTCGATCTGAGTTTGTTCAGGTCGGTAGTTTTATCGAGTATGTCTTTACCGTCGAGCAAAATCTGGCCTTCTGCGCGTTGTCCCGGATACAGGTCGTACATCCGGTTCAGCGTACGCAACAGAGTGGATTTTCCGCAGCCCGATGGTCCGATAAATGCGGTCACCAGATTACTGGGGATATCGAGATTGATGTCTTTCAGTGCATGCGTTTTCCCGTAAAAAAAATCCAGATTACGAAGACTGATTTTAGCTGTGGTTTCCATAGATTAACTCGCGCTGGGCATATTGGTATTAATAAGAGGATTTTTCTTGCTTGAACAGAAAGCGAGCAGCAATACTCAAGAGCAGAACGGTAGTTGTAATGAGCAAAGCGCCTGCCCAGGCAAGATTATGCCAGTCATCGTAAGGACTCATTGCCATCTGGAATATGACGACGGGAAGATTTGCCATCGGCGCATTCATATTGCTATTCCAGAACTGGTTGTTCAACGCAGTAAAGAGCAATGGCGCTGTTTCGCCACTGATGCGAGCTACAGCGAGCAGTATGCCCGTCATCATTCCCGCTTTTGCCGCTCTCCAGGTAATCAGCGTTACTATTTTCCAGCGTGGTGCCCCTAATGCGGCGGCGGCTTCCCGCAATGTGTTGGGAATAAGGGCCAGCATATCTTCCGTTGTGCGTACGACAACGGGAATAACCAGCAGCGATAGCGCGAAAGAGCCGGCCCAGCCAGAAAAATGCCTGGTAGTAGCAACATATACCTCGTACACGAACAAGCCGATAATTATCGATGGCGCCGAAAGCAGAATATCATTGATAAACCGTGTAATCGGCGCCAGCCAGCCGCGCTGACCGAATTCCGCAAGATAGGTTCCTGCCATGATTCCGATCGGAGTACCGATCAGCGTACCTAGGACTGACATCAGTATGCTGCCGACGATTGCGTTCAGCAGACCGCCCGAATTTCCGGGGGGCGGCGTATTCTGGGTGAATAAATTTAAGGTGAGTCCGTGAAATCCGAAACTTAGCAAGGTCCAGAGTATCCATCCCAGTGCAAGCAAGCCTGCCAGCATGGTCAGAGCCGATGCAGTAAGGTTGAAATAATTCAGCCATCGACGGCGATTATAGATAGTGAACATCAGCTCTCGAGACCTTCCTGTTTACCGAGTTGCAGCAGTAGAAGTTTTGAAATGGCCAATACGACAAAAGTAATAAAAAACAGTATCAAACCAAGTTCGATAAGCGAGGACGTATAAAGTGGCGTGGTGGCTTCGGTGAATTCATTGGCTAACGTAGACGAAATGGTATTGCCGGGCATCAGCAGGGAATTGCTCAGTTCGTTGGAATTTCCGATCACAAAAGTCACCGCCATCGTTTCACCCATAGCCCGTCCCAAACCAAGCATGATACTGCCTACTACGCCGATTCTGGCGTAAGGCAGAACGATATGGCGAACCACTTCCCAGGTAGTGGCGCCCAGGCCGTATGCCGACTCCTTGAGCAGGGTCGGCACGATTTCAAATACATCGCGCATGACTGCGGCAATGAACGGAATGACCATAATGGCAAGTATCAAACCCGCGGTCAGTATTCCTATGCCCATGGG
>JAJYPZ010000229.1 GCA_021794855.1 Pseudomonadota bacterium
TAAAAGGGGCAAGGCGGGCGATAGTCCACGTCTACAATGCGACCTCCCGCCCATTTCGGGAAATGGTGTTCGGGCTTACCCGAATGCAGGTAACGGAAATGGCGACAAATTCGGTCCGCCTGATCAGGGCACTGGCGGCGGAGCAACCGGAAACGGAATGGGTGCTGGAATATAGCCCGGAAACGTTCAGCGCTACGGAACTGGATTTTTCGCTGGAAATCTGCAATGCCGTCACCGCAGCATGGGGGGCCACGCCGGACAATAAAATCATTATCAATTTGCCGACTACGGTAGAAGTTTCGACTCCCAATGTTTACGCGGATCAAATCGAATGGATGCATCGTCATCTTTCCTGCCGGGACAGTATCATTTTAAGCGTACATCCGCATAATGACCGTGGGACGGCTGTTGCGGCCGCGGAATTGGCGATTATGGCCGGCGCCGATCGTGTCGAAGGCTGTCTGTTCGGTAACGGTGAGCGCACCGGTAACGTCGATATCGTGACTCTGGCGCTGAATTTGTATTCGCAGGGAATTGCCCCGGGTCTGGATTTTTCGGATATCAACGAAATTGCACGGACAGCGGAATATTGCAATCGTTTGCCGGTTCATCCGCGTCATCCGTATGCGGGCGATCTGGTATTTACCGCATTTTCCGGTTCCCATCAGGATGCAATCAAGAAAGGATTTGCCGCCCAGAAACCGGATACGCTCTGGAATGTGCCGTATCTTCCGATCGATCCCGCCGATGTCGGCCGCAGTTACGATTCGGTCATACGCGTCAACAGTCAGTCCGGTAAGGGCGGAATCGCCTATTTGCTGGAAACCGAATTTGGCGTGATTTTGCCGCGGCGTTTACAGATCGAATTTTCAGGGGCCGTCCAACGTCAGACTGATACCAGCGGCGGCGAGATGAGCGCAGGCGATATCTGGCAATTGTTCAACCGAGACTATCTGAATGCAGAGGGTCCTGTTGCTTATGTGGAGCATCATTTGTTCGAGCTTGACGGCGGTCAAGGAATTCGCCTTGCTGTAAAGCGGGAAGACACGGAATATTTGCTGGTAGGCGAGGGCAACGGGCCGGTTGATGCCGCGGTGGCTGCATTGCGCGTCTTGGGGATTGATCTGCAGGTACGCAGTTATGAGGAGCGCTCGACCGGCATCAGTGCTATCGGTGCCAATGCGGAAGCCTGCGCATTTGTCGAACTTGTCTGGTCGGCGGGCGGCGGCGAAAGTTATGGGGTCGGAATGGATGCCAATATCGTTTCCGCATCGATCAAAGCCTTGATCAGCGGTGCGAATCGACTGATCACCCATAGCTGCGCAAACGTCAAGACCCAGGCAGCCTGAATCAGACCGACATAAGGTGGAAACATGGCTAAACGTTACGAAGAATTATCCGATGCGTTGATCGCATTCATCATCGAGCAGAAAATTTATTTTGTAGGAACTGCTACGAGCGACAGTCGCGTCAACATTTCCCCCAAAGGCATGAATTCACTGCGGATACTGGGCAAAAACAGGGCTATCTGGTTGAATGTCACCGGCAGCGGCAATGAAACGTCTGCCCATGTTCAGATAAATCCGCGCATGACGGTCATGTTTTGCGCCTTTGAAGGTCCCCCTGTGATATTGAGATTATACGGCGGCGCGCGGGTAGTGCATTTGAACGATCCGGAATGGCCGGAACTATATGCACATTTCGAGCCGTTACCGGGCGCGCGGCAGATTTTCGATCTGTCGATCGACCTGGTGCAGACCTCGTGTGGTTTCGGTGTCCCATTTTACGATTATGCCGGTGACCGTACCCAACTGAATGACTGGGCCATAAAAAAAGGCAAAGAAGGAATCCATCAATATTGGATAGACAAGAATCAGCTTACCATCGATAACTTGCCTACGCATATTATTGAAGGAAATCTGGGACCCGCACCGGGTTGCGAGTCGATTGTACCGGTAACCGGGAGTAAATGAATTTATTCGATCCCGGCAGAATGCTGGTCATAATGGCTAACAGCAGGGATAATCCCATAAATCTGTATAAGGGAGTTAACGAATGAAAATTATTCTTGCGGTGCTGGTATTATTGTTTCTGTCCGGTTGCGAAGATATGGGCGGTTTTGACGGTTGGGGTCGGGGTTGGGGCCACGGAGAAGGACACGGCTGGGGACATGGCGACGACTGAACTATTTTCAGCTGACCCTTTAGCCGGTCGGGAACTATTTCATGGACACTCAAATACATAGGGCTATTGCGGAGGAGGCCGGAGAAATTGCCGGTTTGGTCGGAGAATTGCTGAGCGAAATCATGGCCAGCGTCAATGCGGTGAGCTTTAATTTCGATCTGGTGGCGACCGCCGATCGGCTCAAGGATTTTCTTCATCAAGGGAAATATGTCGTTTTCGTAGCGCGCGATGCTGGCGCTGCGGCAATCGGTTTTGTAACCGTATATGAAAGCTATGCGTTATACGCGGAAGGTGTATTCGGAACCTTGGCGGAATTGTATGTTCGACCCGGATTTCGTTCCCATAACATCGGTTCGGAATTGCTGGCGCAAGTTCGGCAGTACGCTCTGTCCAGCAACTGGACGCGGCTCGAAGTAACCACGCCGCCTCTGCCCCAATTCGATAAAACCTTGCGATTTTACGAGCGCTCCGGTTTCGTTGTTACCGGCGGTCGCAAACTCAAGCTGGTTTTGTGACATGGCAGGCAACCGCAGAGCGGCAATCTGACCGCCGTCACGTCGAGACATAGGGGGAGATAATGGATCTTGGCCGTCATTTCGAATTATTCGCTGCTTATAACGAATGGATGAATGCGAAAGTGTATGAAGCGGCAACACGCCTGCCGTTACACGAAATCGAACTCGACCGTCTGGCGTATTTCAAATCGATATGGGGCACTCTTAATCATATTGCGGTGGGCGATACCTTATGGCTACAGCGTTTTGCCACCCATCCTGCCAATTATGCCGCGCTCGAACCGATGCGGCAGATGGAGACGCCCGTAGCGCTCGACCAGATGCTGTTTACTGAATTTGCTGCGCTTTTTGCGCACAGAAAGCGGCTCGATAGCATCATAAAAGACTGGGTAGCGGCTGTGACCGAAGAGGACTTGCAGCACATATTGGCTTATTCGACTACGAAAGGAGTAGCTACGCGCAAGCGATTCTCCGCGCTAATGTTGCATTTCTTTAATCATCAGACCCATCACCGCGGACAGGCTACCGTTTTATTGTTTCAGGCCGGAGAGGATGTCGGAGTGACCGATCTGCTTGCGCGGGTGCCTGTCGAAACCTGAGCCGCCGCGCTTAAATCAGGCTGTCGATCGCGAGAGCGAGTTCGATGTCCTTGCAGGTGA